>CAYVPX010000157.1:0-4316 GCA_964453935.1 uncultured bacterium
CTTATTTTTAAGAATAATGTGAATTTTATTGAACCTGTAAAAAAGTTTAAATTTCCCAGTGAATGAACCTTATAGAGGTATACTCATATTTCCGCAGAGAAATATCGAGCAAATTACCTATGCACCACACATTATAAAGGAGAATATTACACTTCTAAAAAATATTGATATAGGGATTAAAAAGGTATTTAATTTTAAATTAAGATCGGTCAATCCCGCAACTTTCATTGGCAAGGGCAAACTAAAAGAGATCTTTGATTATACCGCTGAAAATGATATTGAAATAATTGTTTTCCTGAACGAACTTTCGCCCAGCCAGAAATTCAATATTGAAAAGCTTTTCTCACAGTTAAAAGTGGAAATAATAGATAGGGAAGAAGCTATCATCTATATTTTTTCTCAAAATGCCAAAACAAGATTTGCAAAAATTCAGGTTGAACTTGCCTATTACCGTTACCTTCTTCCGAGATTGAAAGGGAACACACAATTTTCAAGGACAGGCGCCGGTATTCGAACAAGAGGACCAGGTGAGCAAAAGCTTGAAATGGACAGAAGATACATTTTAAAACGAATTTCACACTTAAAGGATAAGATCAAAAAGATGAGAACGGCCTTCTTGGAACAAAGTAAAAAAAGGAAGGAGCTTTTTACCGTAGCAATATGCGGATATACCAACTCTGGAAAGACCACACTATTGAACGAAATAACACATGCCAAAGGCAAAACATTAAAAAGGCCATTTACTACACTGGATATTCTTACAAAGAAAAGATGGCTGGGAGATGAGACCATAATTTTTACAGATACCATTGGTTTTATCCGTGATCTTCCTAAAAACCTTATGGAAGCATTTGAAGATACCATTGATATAATAAATAATGTTGACCTTATTATTGAACTTTATGATCTTTCCGCTTCCGATATTGGAGTGCAAATGGAAATAGTCAACGATGTTTTGGAAAAGATATTAAAAAAGCCCATTAATAAAATAATTATTTTCAATAAAATTGACAAAAAAATGGGAAAGATGAGAGAAAAAGCATTTAAAAATAGGTATCCCAATGCTCTTTTCATCTCTGCAAAGAAAAATATTAATATAGAAAATTTAATAAAAATTTTGAAAAATCAAAAAGAATTTGTAAAATATAAATAATGAAAGATATTACTGTTGCTATTGTTGGCAGACCCAATGTGGGTAAATCAACCTTATTTAATATTATGATCGGAAAAAATCGTGCTATAACCCATGGTCAGCCCGGTGTTACAATAGACAGACAATATGGGACTTCCATTCAAAATGATATCCGTTATATTTTCATTGATACGGGCGGTTATGATGAGAATCCAAATGAACTCATTGAAAAGATCCGTGAACAAAGCCTATTCGCAATTACAGAATCAGATATTGCCATTTTTGTCGTTGACGGCAAGGTAGGATTAATGCCAAGCGATGAAGAGATCGCCCAGATCATAAGAAATCATAATAAACCGGTGATCCTTGCCATTAATAAGATAGATAATGAAGGAAAAAGTGGATATAACTATGAATTTTATAAGTTGGGAATGAAAACAATGATCACAATATCGGCGGCACATAAAAAGAATATTGATCTATTAAAAACAAAGTTACATGAAATCGCCGATGCTTTTGATAAGGAAGAAGCTTTCAAGAAAAATGAAAATGATGATATGAGCATTGCTATTGTTGGTCTGCCGAATGCCGGTAAATCCAGTATGATCAACTTTTTTTTAGGTAAAGATAGAATGGTTGTATCTGATATTCCCGGGACTACAAGAGATTCGGTTGATACATCCGTAGAATTTCACGGATTAAAATTAAATCTAATTGATACCGCCGGTATTAGAAAAAAATCGAAGATCGCAAATAAATTGGAAACATTTTCAATTCTCAGGACCATAAAAAGCATTGAAAGAGCAGATATTGTCATCCTTATCATTGATTCTCAAAAGGGAATAACAGCACAAGACCAGAAAATTTCCGCTTTGGTAAAAAGTAAAAAGAAGTGTTTGATCCTCGCTTATAACAAGGTTGACCTTTTAGATAATTTAAATGACTTCAAATTTTCTGTTCAAGAAGAGGTAAGAAAAAAGATCAATTTCTATCCTAATGTAGGTGTAGAGTTTATCTCTGCAAAAAGCGGATATAATATCAGTAAATTGGTGGATCTTGCTTTTATGAACTTTCAACGATATCGTGCAACAGTTAAAACATCACAATTGAACAAGCTTATACAAGAGATCATGGAAGCCGAATTACCCGGAGGGATGAGGCAAATCAAGATATATTACGGTGTTCAAACCGGTACAAGACCACCGGCGTTTAAATTCTTTATAAACAGCAATCGTTTTGCTTCAAAACAATTTATGAAATTCTTGGAGAAAAAACTTACAAATCTATTAGATCTTTCGGGAATACCTGTAAGAATAAAACTTAACGAAAGAAGGTGATATTATACTATTTTTTATTGATCTTATTTTGTTATTTAATGGGTGCCATACCTTTCTCGTTCTTAACGGTCAAAATATTCTTAAAAAAAGATATTCGCAAAATGGGAAGCGGAAATGTCGGTGCTACAAATGCTTTTAGAGCCGGTGGTGTTACTATTGGAATAATTTCGCTTGTATTAGATGCATTAAAAGCTATTGTACCTCTATTTTTAATAAGGAATAATTTTTTTATTCATGGGCTGTCAATAAATTATCCTTTTGGAATGTCACAGATCGATTTTCTATTAATACTTAGTATTTTTATCCTTATAGGTCATATATTCACCGTTTTTCTACGATTCAAAGGTGGAAAGGGTGTTGCCGTATCGCTTGGCATTACAATAATGCTTTTTCCAAAAATACTTTTCATTGCACTTGCCGTATTTATCATAGTTTTCATTATTTCACATATAATTTCACTTTCATCAATTTCTGCTGCCATTACTATAATTCCTTTGATTTTTGTTTTTCATACAACACTATTTTCAAAGATTATCCTCCTACTTTTGGTTTTTTTTATTATCATCAGGCATAGAGCCAATATCAAGCGTATCCTTCACAAAGAAGAAAAGAGGTTGTTTTAATTTAGGAACACACCTCACCTTTTTCACCTTTCTCAAGAAAAGTTATCTATAACTATAAAAATTTTAAAAGATTTTACAATATGAAAATGTTAAACTTTCAAGGTACATAATTAAAGCTCCTATTTTTCGGAATTTTTTTATTTTGCCTTCTCTCTTTGAATTGTCACTTTTTTTATTTAAAGCCATTTTAAAGATAACTTCTTTTTTAAAGGAAATATTTTACACTATTAAGCTTGATAAAAGAATGAAAAAAAAGTAAAATAAGAATGTAAAAGAGAATGAAATGATTAAAAAATATGTAGTAGTATGGATGATCAAAAATGGTTTTTAAAGGAGAGTAACAGGTGAATATTAAGAGAATTAAATACGAAAATTTGAAAATAGGGGTTCTCATAAGTTCAGACCGCGCTTCGAAAAACTTATATGAAGACCTTTCAGGTCCTGCGATTAAAGAGATCATTGAAAAATACATAAAAGATCCGCAATTCCAGTATAAAGTCCTGCCCGATGAAAAAAAGGAAATAGAAGAATATTTGAAATTTCTTGTGAATAAGGGCTGTTCCCTTATTTTTACAAGTGGAGGCACAGGTTTTGGAAAAAGGGATATTATGCCTGAAGTTACAGAGAAAATTATAAAAAGAAAAATTCCAGGAATACCCGAGGTAATCAGGAGTTACTCTCTTCAATTCACAAAACATGCTATGCTTTCAAGGGCAACGGCGGGTATTGTTAATAATAGTATAATTATAAATCTCCCCGGATCTCCTAAGGCAATCAAAGAAATATTGGATTATATTTTGGAACCGATCTTACATGGCTTAGATATGTTAAATGGAGAACATGACTGATCAATTGACAATCGCTTGAAATTCCTCTCCCGATTTTATCTCTCCTTCTTTTATGATCTTGATAAAGATGCCTTCTGCAGGCATTTTGCACATACCAATTAATTTTCTTATCTCGCAATCCCCATGGCATGTTTTCCCTATTACCTGAGTTTAAAAAGCTATTTTAGAACTTCTTTTATATAGGGGTGATATAGCAATTATAGTGTATGTATAAGAATCTATTTATTTCTTTAAATAATTTCCAAGATTGAAAATATTAAATAATTCCTTTTCACTAAACTACTTAAATGATTTTCTGAATGTTCATTAAATCTTTTTTCCATCAATTTTAATATACTTAATGACATAATATTAACAAATGCTTGAACCTTTAATT
>CAYVPX010000158.1:0-4216 GCA_964453935.1 uncultured bacterium
TCTTTTTGTGGCTATGACATTAACATCCATACCGTATAATTTTTTCGCAAGTGATATTCCAATTTGCCCTAATCCGAGGATCATAACTGTTTTCTCACTTAAAATTTCGGGCTGAATATCTTTTTTTATATCCCATAAGTTTTCTTTATTATTCGTAAAAATATAGTATTTTTTTAAAAGTAAAAATATAAGACCCAAAGCATATTCTGCAACGGCTTCACGATTCATTCCCGGGAATATTTGAAAATCAATATTCGGAAAGTTCTCCGGTTTAAATCCATCAGGATATCCTGCACTGGCAAAGATCACCTTTTTTATAATACTTTCTTTTAATTCTTCGGGCTTTACTTTCCATGTAATAAGAATTTCACTTTCTTTAAGTTTATTAAGATAATCTTTTTTTCCAATACTTGTTATGACTTCATAACCTTTCGGTTCAAAAAATTTATTCAGATCATCAATGAACCATAGAGGTGCATTCCAAAAAGGTGTTTTTGAGAATAAGGAAACCAGGATCTTTCTCATATATTCAATCTTTTTTTAATAAGTCCGTAGATATCATCAGCAGATGTCAGAGTATTGATAACCGGTATATTGTTCAAACTATTATTTATCTTATTTGCCATAATGCCCGAATAACAAATGATCTCTTTTCCCTGAGAAAGTTCATTGGCATCATTAATATCCTTTCCGCAAACAATAGTGGGAAAATCAAGTTCTTTTAATCCCTCAATGATAACGATCTCCTTTTTTAAAAGTTCAAAAATCCCAAGTATCTTATCCATTTCCAAGGGTTCAAAAAAAAATGCTGTCTCATTTTCGGTGATAGCGCATACTGGTTCTGCACCTGCTTTTCGATGAACGAAAGTGTTGCTTCCATTCTTATCAAGTGAAAAATTTTCTCGATGAATGCTCTTAACAGATGCAACAGCATATCCTTCGTTTTTAAAAAGTTTTATGAGCTTTTCCACCAATGTGGTCTTTCCGCTTTTTGAATGTCCGATAACAGCAATTATTTTCATTTAATAATTATCTCTTTATTATCCCCTTTGATCCTTTTAATGAACTTTATCCAATTACCTAATTTCAGGGAAAGTCCTGCCACTTTTCTGTCTTTTTTTAAGAGAAAAGCATCTGTTAAATATTTTTCTCTTTCTAGTGTAAGATGATAATTATCATCACTTAAAAAATCAATGATCTCACCTTTGATATTGTATTGGTCAAGTAGTTCTTTAATACCAATACCCATATATTCCCTTTTCCCAATAAGGATATTTTTAAAGGCAAGATCATTAAATTTTACTTCAATACTCTCAATATTTTCTGTTTTATCGTCTAAAATTTCAACAGACGCAACATCTACTACTCTGAACCTTCCATCGTCATTATCTTTTATGATATAGGTGGGTTTGGTCTCATTTTCATCCTTTTTTACTGCAATATAGGGAATGCCTTTAACCAGTGAACTTTCATAGGTTACCTTATAACCATCCTTTGCAAAGACATTATAATTAGATTCTTTTAAGCCATTAATTTCAAATAATTTGTCCATGGAGATCCCCAAATAATTGCCTGCTGTCAATGCACCATGGGTATTTTTATATTTGGTATAAAATTTTTCAAAATATTGGGATAGAGCCAAAACATTGACTTCTTTTTCATTGTTTTTTTGAATTATTTTCATCTTTCACCTCCGGTAAAATATCAACGATCTTATAACTTTTGCTGAAATATTTTTTATAGACCCTTTGAAGGTCTTTTTTATTTGCTTTTGTAATGATATCAAGCTTATCAAAGAAATCATTTACATCCTTACCTGAATAATAGAGATTATCTAAAAGTAATACAATGCTTTCATTTGAATCAATTCCTGTAACAAGGTTACCCAACACATTCATCTTGCTCTTTTCAATGAGTTCATCTGAAAACCCGGTATTTCCAAGTTCACTTAGCGTTTTTAGGACAAGTTCATTGAATTTTTGTACATTTTTCGGTGATACACCTGATTGAATTTTTATAAAACCACCGGAGGCTTTTTGCCTTGAATAACAGAATACATAATATGCTAATCCGGCTTCGCGTCTAACTTTTTTACCAAGAATTGATGTTAGCGACCCACCGCCAAGCATATTTGTAACAAGTCCCAAATAGGTATTATCTTTATCCCTATAGTCGGGACCTTTATAGCCAATGTTAACCACTGCCTGTTGAATATTGGGTACTTTTTTTACTATTTCTTTTTTTATAAATTTTTGTCTTTTAAATTTGCCCAATTCATTAATCTTACCTTTTCTATGCCAATCACCGAGGTACTTCTCAACATTTTCCACTATCTTAGGAATTTTTTCATTTGAGATGATGGTTATCTGCATATTTTTTGGGATAAAGTTTTTATTAAAGAATTTTACAATGTTCTTCCTATGAGCTTTTTTTACAATGTTTTCATCTCCATCGGAAGGGATTGAATATGGGTGCCCTTTACCATAGATGGCGGTTAAGAACTCCTGATTCGCGATTTTTGCTGCATCTCGTTTTGATGCTAAGATAGAGCTATAGATCTGCATCCTCACAGTCTCAATACTTTTTTTCTCAAAAAGAGGATTTTCCAACATATCCCTTAAAAGATCAAAGACAAATGCATTATATTTTGTAAGATATTTCCCGTCAATTGAAAGGGTTTCATACCCCTTATTGAAATTAAGCATTATCCCATTGTAATCCATTAAAAAATCCAGTTTTTCTTTCGGGTATTTTTTGGTCCCTTCGCCAAGAAGATATATTGCCATTTGCGGAATACCGTTTATCTCCGTATTGAAAGCAGGTCCTGCTTTCATTGTTACTCTAAATGTAGTGGTGGGAAAACTGTCATCATGCAGGGCAATGATCCTTATTCCATTTTTTAAGGTTTTTGTCTTTACCTTTTTCAAATAGGAGAACTTTTTTATTATCTCATTTGCTTTTGGGAAATATATGGGTAATTCCTCTTTAAAGTGGGGCTTTTCATCCGAACTTATGCCTTCACTTCCAGTTTGCTTTCCCTTTTCTGTGAGTAAAAATCTTTTTATATTCTCTTTTTGGAAATATTTTTTTGCCACATTTTTAATATCATTTTTTTTAACTTTTTTTAATATATCCATTTCCTCGTTTATAAAATCAGCTTTATAATAGGTCGCCAAAAGGGACAACTTCTCTGAGATAGTGTTCAATGTTTCATTTTCGAACATATTTTCCGCTTCGGTAAGATGTTTTACTCTGTCCAAATCTTTTTTTGAAAAATTCCCTTTTTTTATTTCATCAAAGGTCTCATAGATTATTTTTTCAATTTTAGGTAAGTCCTTTTTTTTCAAGAAACTTACACCTACCATTAAATATTTTCCAACCCTTCCTGTTCTAAGTGATGCCCAAGCAGAAGTTGCAATATTTGTATCTACAAGTTTCCTCTTTAAAATTGCCGCATTCCCGTCACCAAGCATATTTATAGCTGTTAATACCGGTGCCCAATCAGCATCTCCATATGAAGGTGCCGGGATAGTGTACATTACATAATTGCTTGTAAAAGATGGATCAGCAAAAATATATTCCTTATAACCCTGTCCCAAAGGCGGGGTTTTTAATTCTTTTCTTTTTACAATATTTGATGGTTTCAACGGGGTAAAATACTTATTTATCAATTTCTTTACTTCTTTTATTTTTATGTCCCCCGAAATAATAAGCGTAGCATTATTGGGTTTATAATATGTGCTATAAAATTTCCTTACCTCATTAACGGTAATGGAATTCAGATCATTATCATACCCAATGATTGGATGTTGATATGGAAAGGTATCATAGAATTTTTCACCAAAAAATGTCCAGAACCTCCCCCAGGGTGAATTGCCGTAACGCATTAATTTTTCTTGCTTTATAACCTTCATCTCCTTTTTAAATACCGTTTCATCCATTATGGCATTTGCCATTCTGTCTGATTCTATCCTCAGTCCTATTTCATAGTTGTAAGAGGGTAGAATTATATAATAATTGGTTATATCATCTGCTGTATAGGCGTTGGAGTAGCCCCCTGACGATTTTACAAGCTCATCAATATCATCTCTTTTCAATGTTTTTGTACCATTGAACATCATATGCTCGTTGATATGCGCAATTCCTGATTGCCCCTTATCCTCATCGGCAGATCCGACATTATATGCGATCCTGATAATGACCTCGGGAAATTTAG
>CAYVPX010000159.1:0-2663 GCA_964453935.1 uncultured bacterium
AAGCAAAAGATCTAACAGAGATAACGCATATTGAAAATGTACAGGACGGTAGGGTAAAGACCCTTTCACCAATAATTTATGAAGCCATTTTAAGAAAGGAACCGTTAAATAATAACAATCCCCTAAAAAACATTGAAATGGTCTATGTTGATCTTTACCCATTTCCGGAATTTGGTAATTTTGATGAAAATATTGAACTCATTGATATTGGAGGTATCACACTTTTACGAGCTGCGGCGAAGAATATCAAATATGTGGTACCATTCATTGATACAAAGGATGTTGAGGAATATTTGAATAATCCAGATGAAGAATTCAGAAAAAAAATGGCAAAGAAGACCTTTATGTTCATATCTTTTTATGATTCAATAATAGCGGATTCAATTGATATTGAAAGTGAAACCCTGAAATCTACACTTCCTGTATATGATAAGATCTCTTTAAGATACGGTGAAAATCCCCAAGATATTGGTAAAATTTACAAAATCGGGAATAGCGGTATGCTTAACTTTAAAATTTATACAAATAAAAAGGGTTTGGGTTTTAATAATTATTATGATGCTTATATTGCCATGTTTGCCCTTTCAAAAATGAAAGGACCTGCATGTTCCATTGTAAAGCATGGAAATCCCATTGGTGTTAGCGAAAAAGAAAATAGTATAAAAGCATTCCGAACTGCTATCAAGACAGATGAACTCTCATCCTTTGGCGGAATTTTCTGTTTTAACAAACCTCTGGAAAATGAGTTTTTGCTTGAGTTATCGAAGCGTTTTTTTGAAGTGTTAATTGTTCCTGAAATAGATGAAAAAATCCTGCCTGAAATATTTAAAAAAAGAAAAAATTTAAGAATTATGGTGGGAGACATTAAAAGTGTTGATTTTTCCTCTTCTTTCAGGGGATTTGATAATCTGATCTTAAAAAATGAAATAGTAGATGACAAGATCGATCTTGATATTAAGGTTCAATGCAGAGCAGAGGATAAACCACGCTATGGCGGTGATATGGTGTTTGGTATTAATTTAGTCAGAGCTTATACCTCAAATAGTATGATCCTTGTAAAAAATAAAAATGTGGTGGGAGCAGGATTCGGTATGCCCAGCCGCGTGGACGCCTTAAAAAGAGCCATTGAGCAAGCAGGCGAGAATGCAAGAGACAGCGTTTTAATATCAGATGGTTTCTTACCATTTACCGATTCTGTGGAACTCGCTGCAAAAGCAGGAATTTCCCTTATTGTTCAACCCGGTGGCTCTCTTGCGGATAAAAAGGTCATTAAAAAAGCAAAAGAATTGGGAATTGGAATGGTTTTTACAGGTAAACGATATTTTAGGCATTAGGAGAATTTTATGTTAACAGTGGTTTTAGGATTACAATGGGGTGATGAAGGAAAAGGCAAAATCATCGATTATTTGGCTAAGAATAACGATCTGGTGGTGAGATTTCAAGGGGGAGATAATGCAGGCCATACAATCAAGGTAAGAGATAAAGAGATTGTTAATCACCTTGTTCCTTCGGGAATTTTTTATAAAAATGTCAAGTGCGTCATAGGCAACGGTTTGGTGGTTAATATGAAACATTTGATTGATGAAATAAAGAATTTAAAAGAAATGGGTCTCAATGTAAAAGATATTTACATTTCAAATAAGGCGCATATCATTTGTGATATACATCAGCGCCTTGATACATTAAGAGAAAAAGAAGGTGAATCCATCGGTACGACAAAAAGAGGAATTGGTCCCGCTTACGGATATAAACATTTGAGGACCGGAATAAGATTTGCTGATTTTGAAGATGATGCTTATCTTCAGAAGAGATTAAAATTATTAATAAATGATGCAAATATCTATTTGGAAAAGTTCGGTGAAAAAAAGATAAGTTTTAAAAATACATATAAAAACCTCGTGAAAAATTACAATATTTTGAAACCCCATATTACTGAAACGGAATATTTGATAAACAATGCAATTAAGAAATGTAAAAATATCCTTTTTGAGGGTTCTCAGGGCACATTTCTCGATATTGATTTCGGTACTTATCCCTATGTTACATCTTCCAATACAACAGTAAGCGGTGTTATTTCCGGTACAGGCGTCTCACCCAAAGCTATTTCCAAAATTATGGGTATTACAAAAGCGTATACCACAAGGGTCGGAGAAGGTCCTTTTCCAACGGAGCTTTCAGGTCAAAGCGGTAAAAAATTAAGGCAAGCGGGTAATGAGTTCGGAGCTACAACCGGCAGACCGAGACGCGTTGGGTGGCTTGATCTATTTGCTTTGAATTACGCAATCATGATAAATGGTGTTGATGAGCTTGCATTGACTAAACTTGATGTATTATCGAATTTTGACAGCATAAAGGTTTGCACAGGATACAGATTGAACGGTAAAAAGATAAAATTCTTTCCGTCAAATATTGAAATATTAAAAAAGGTTGAACTAATCTATAAGACATTCAAAGGATGGAAAAGTTCTATTGATAAAGTAAGGTGTTATAAGGACCTGCCAAAGGAAGCAAAGGTATATATTAACTTTATTGAACAATTTACTGACATAAAGGTCGGTATTATTTCTTACGGAAAAAATAGGAGGGATACAATTGAAAGATAAAAAAATCTTATTTATTTTAGGAAGTAAAAGCGACTACAAATTCTTTGAACCGGTTGAAAA
>CAYVPX010000159.1:2763-4213 GCA_964453935.1 uncultured bacterium
TTCTCCATGATCGAGATGCCAAAGGGGGTTCCGCTTGCAGTGGTCTCTTATGATAAGACCGGTTTTCAAAATAGTGTTTTGCTATCATTGCGAATAATGGGAAATCTGGAAAAATACGAGGCATTCAAAAAGAGGGTTCTGGGATGATACCAAGATATGAAGATAAAAAAATAAAAAGTATTTGGTCTCAAAACAACAGGATCAAAAAATTCATAAGAATAGAAGCAGGTTTATTGAAATATTATGAATCCGTTGGTTATGTTAAGAAAAACACTTATAAAAAGCTTTTGTCAGCAAAGGTCTCTACAAAAGAGGTTGATGAAAGAGAAAAGATCACAAAACATGATATCATTGCCTTTTTAGAAGTGCTGGAGGAAAAATCTGGCGTATCAAAGGGTTTGCACATGGGACTTACTTCATCAGATATCCTGGATACTGCAACGGGTTTACAAATAAAGGAGACGAGAAAATATATTGAGAAAATATTAAAAAAATTAGAAGATGTGCTTTGGGAAAAGGCAAATGAATATAAAGAACTTCCCATTTTGGGAAGGACGCATAACATTATCGCGCAGCCTACAACATTGGGTTTGAAGATATTAAATTGGTTCGTTGAATTTAAAAGAAGTAATAGTTATTTTATTGATGTATTAAAGGACGGAGAATGCGGAATGATCTCAGGTCCTGTGGGAACCTATGAAAATATTTCACCGAAGGCAGAAGATTTCATTTTAAATGATCTTGGTTTGAAAAAAGCATATGCCACAAATCAGGTGATACAAAGAGATATTTACGCAAGGATCGTAACGGAAGGTGCAATACTTGCAAGTGTAATGGAAAGGATTGCAACGCAAATAAGATTACTGTCCCATATGGAGATAAATGAGCTGAATGAACCATTCTCAAAAGGTCAAAAGGGCTCATCCGCGATGCCACATAAAAAGAACCCTGTGAGAAGCGAACGGATATCCGGACTTTCAAGATTGCTACGCGGCTTTTCACAATCTGCAATGGAGAACATTATTTTATGGCATGAAAGGGATATTTCAAATTCGTCGCTTGAAAGGATAATTATGCCCGATTTTTTTCATACATTAGTTTTCATAGTAAAGGAACTCACTGGTATAATGAGTGATATTGTTGTTAGAAAAGATGATATAAAACGAAATATAAAAAATGCTAACGAGATCTATTATTCTGGTGTACTGCTGGTGGAATTGATGAAAAAGGGTAATAAAAGAAAAGCTGCCTATGAATTGATACAGCCACTTGTTTTCGAGAGTATTGAAAAACATAAACCCTTTTCAAAGGTTGTTCTGAAAGATAAAAAGATGTTAAAAATCTTTGGCGAAAAGGAGCTTAGATCAATATTTCATATTGAATTATTTTTGAAATATGTAGAGCAAATATTTCAAGAGGTTAGAGGAGATAAGTAATGGACAATGGACAA
>CAYVPX010000160.1:0-4196 GCA_964453935.1 uncultured bacterium
CCAAACATACATTTGAAACGGCGGATCCTGAATTATGGCATAGGTTTTCTTTGTATCGGTTCACTTCGAAAAATGGCTTTAAATTCCTCCTATCTTCTTATCATGTTATAGATGGAGAGCGGACTGCCGAAAAATTGATAGAAATGTTCAAAAGTATTGGCTATAAAACAGAGTTACTTATCATGAGCATCTGACCTTACACGTATGAGGGGAAAAATGAGCAATAATGTGATATCTGTCTGGCAACACCGATATGGCAGTATAATGCACAAAGATATTCGCGCAGCTTGCTGCGGTTGGATAATTTATATAATTTAAATATTAAAGCAATTAATTAAGGAGATATATATCATGTCAACTCAACAAGAACAATTAAAATCAAGTGAAACAGAAAAAAGAAACTCGCTAAAAAAAGAGAAACCGTATGTCTATGAAAAAATCATGAAATATGATGAAAAAGTTAAAAAGGGAGAGAGCATAGCTATAATTCAATTTCAATACGATTATAGGTGTAATTTCCGTTGTATACATTGTTCAGTAAAAAGATTCCAAGGGAAAAAAGAAGGAAGATTTTTTACAATTGATGATGTAAAGGAACTTTCGCGACAAGCTGACGAAATGGGGCTTGCGCAGATTGTAATTACAGGCGGCGAACCATTAGTATTTCCGGATTTTGATGATATCGTTAAGGCTATCGACCCCCAGAAATTTTGGATAGTTTCGGATACCAATGGCTGGTTTTTGGATACAGAAAAAGCAAAACATTTAAAAAGTATAGGCGTTGACAAAATTCAATTGAGTATTGATAGCATGTCGGCAACCGAACATGATGAATTTAGACGAAAACCGGGTTCGCATGAAAGATGCATAAAAGCTATTGATGCGGCTTTGAACGCCGGATTAAACATCATGGTACAGACTGTGGTTACAAAGCAAAGACTTAGATCACAAGAGTTCATTGAATTTTTGGAATTTATAAATGGAAAAGGCGTAGGAGTATTTGTAACATACGCAAAGCCTGTTGGGTCATGGGAAGGAAATTTTGATGTCCTTGTCGATAGAGATGATATGGATTATATGAGAGAACTCGAGAAAAAATATAATGTGTTCACACATTTAACCCCGGCGTATGGTCTTAATTTAGGCTGCATAGCAGTTAAAAGAATGATATCCGTTACAAAGTATGGCGATGTGATGCCATGTCCATATATTCACGTTTCACTCGGGAACTTTTTTGAGGAACCATTAAAAGAAATTATTGAAAGAGGTATGAAGATCAAATATTTTGGAAAATATGTTGACACTTGTCTTATCGCAGAGGATAGAAAATTTATTGATGGCTATGTGGTAAAAAAAATATATGGTAAACCACTCCCAGTACCTTATTCTGAAGTATTTACAAGTGAGGATTTTATTGATTCTAATTTAAAAATTAAGAATATAATATTTGATTTAGATGGAACATTAATTAATTCAGCGGGAGATGTAGTTCATTGCTTAAAAAAAGCTTATAGTTTAATTCCTGAATTTTCTGATGTTGAAGTAAGTGAGTCTTTTATAGGGCCACCGTTGAATGAACTGATAAAAAAAATCACACCAGATCTAAATGAGGAACAAACTCGCATAGTAATCAAAGAATTTAGAAACTGCTACGACAATAGTCCTTTTTTGAAAACGAGATTATATGAAGGTGTTTACGAACTTATTCAGAATTTGAAACATCTCAACATCAAAATATTTATTACAACAAATAAACCCTTTTTTGTGACAAAAAAAATATTGAAAAATTTGATGATCGATGATTTTGATGATGTGGTATCCTTAGATGTAGTGGCAGGGAAAAAAATGGATAAAACAGAAATGGTATTTTATCTAATTAATAAATGGGGCATTGAAAAAGACACCACCTTAATGGTAGGAGATGATGCATCAGACATTATTGCCGCACATAATAATGGCTTAAGGTCAGCGGCTATATTGAATGGTTATGGTGATGTGAATACAATACATGAAGCCAAACCTTTATATGCTATAAGCTCAATAACACATGTTGGAGAATTACTATATCACCAATGAGGGTCTAAAATGGTTGGAAACGAAATATTTAAAAATTTGTTCGTTTTTGAAATGGCGAACAATCATATGGGGAGCTTAGAACATGGATTGAAAGTCATAAAAGAATTCCATGAAGTTAGTAAAAAATTTGATTTTAATTTTGGTTTTAAACTCCAATACCGGGATCTGGATACATTTATTCATCCGGATTTTCAAGGAAGAACAGATATTAAATATATAAAACGTTTTACAGAAACAAGATTAAATGAGGATGAATTTAAAATCCTAAAGGATGAAATTGAAAAGTATAACTTTATACCTATATGCACACCTTTTGATGAAAAATCAGTCGATCTTATTGAAAAGCACGACTTTGATATTATAAAAATTGCGAGTGCTTCATTTACAGACTGGCCTTTATTAGAAAGAATCGCGGAAACTGAAAAACCCGTTATTGCATCTACAGCGGGTGCTTCATTAGAGGAGATAGATATGGCGGTATCTTTTTTTGAACATAGAAGGAAAAATTTCTGTTTAATGCATTGTGTAGGCGAGTATCCTACAAGTAATGAGCATTTAGAACTAAATCAGATTGATTTTCTATGTAAAAGATACCAAGATGTCCCAATAGGCTATTCAACACATGAAGAACCTGATAATTTTAATGCAATTAAAATAGCAATTGGTAAAGGAGCAACGGTTTTTGAAAGACACGTTGGATTAAAAACTGATAAATACAGTCTCAATGATTATTCATCTACACCTGAACAGATTAATAAATGGTTGTTAGCTGCTCAAGAAGCATTTGTTATGTGTGGGGTTTTAAATAAAAGAAGAGATTGCTCAGAAAAGGAAAAGACTGACTTAAGTGGTTTGAAAAGAGGGGTTTTTGCCAAAAGGCGTATAATTGAAGGTGAAAAAATAGATCTTACAAATACGTTTTTTGCTATACCAAATATTGAAAACCAGATACTTGCTAATGATTTCTCTAAATATATGGAATTTGCTGCAAATAAAGAAATAGAAATAAACAAACCAATCATATTTCAAGATATGGATGCAAAAAATTTAAGAGAAAAAGTCTTGCAAATTATCAAAAGTGTTAGGCAGATCCTTATTGATAGTAAGATAATTCTACCAAATAAGATTGAATTTGAATTGTCTCACCACTATGGTATTGAGAATTTTGAACAATGGGGTGCTGTAATAATTAGTTGTATAAATAGGGAATATTGCAAAAAATTAATAATAATGCTCCCTGGACAGAAACACCCGATACATTATCATAAGAAGAAAGAGGAAACATTTCATGTTCTTTATGGGGATGTTACTATAAATCTCAAAGGTATGGAAAAAGAATATAAAGCCGGGGAAATAATTGTTGTTGAAAGAGGTGACAAGCATAGTTTCAGTTCCAAGAATGGCGCGGTTTTTGAGGAGGTTTCAACTACACACTACATTAATGACTCATTTTATGATGACGAGCAAATAATAAATAATAAAAATCGTAAAACTGAAATGACTTTTTGGTCTGACTGGTTAGTTAAGCCACTATCATAATTTGGAGTTTTAAGTTGATAACAATTGTCTGGGATGCAGATTATATACATATTTTGGAAAGCACAGATTAAAATGAAAACCAGAGAAGAACTAAAAAAAGAAATTTTCAATAAAGTGAGAGAATATTATTTATTAGCTCATACAAAAGAAGATTTTGTTCCCGGTAAATCAAATATTCCATATGCTGGAAGAGTATATGATGAGAATGAATTAATAACCCTCACCGACTCAGCCCTTGATTTCTGGCTTACTGCAGGTAGATTCGCCAGGCAATTCGAGGATGAATTTGCTAAGTTTTTAGGTGTGAAGCACTGTTTACTGACAAATTCAGGTTCTTCTGCCAATCTTCTGGCAATATCTGCTTTAACCTCTCCAGAACTTGGAGAAAAACAAATAAAACCTGGTGATGAAGTAGTAACCGTAGCAGCTGGATTTCCAACTACAATTAATCCGATAATTCAAAATAATCTAATTCCCGTATTTATAGACGTGAATCTTGGCACTTATAACATTCAGCACGAGAAGATCGAAGATGCCATCTCGGATAAAACAAAAGCCATTTTTCTTGCGCACACGATGGG
>CAYVPX010000161.1:0-4182 GCA_964453935.1 uncultured bacterium
CTTATTATATAATAATCTTAAATTATTTTTATAGGACTCCCATTTTGGTTTAGCCGCCCTAATGGGCATATCTATTTCTCCGTAGGATAATCCCGGTTGATAACCTATTTTATAATTAACCGGATAAAAATAACCCTTAAGATATTCAACATATCCACCATAATTGGTAGCAATAACGGGAATATCATTTTTTACTGCATCAAAGATGGATAATCCAAAAGCTTCAGAAGAACTCATTTGAACATAGCAATCCATGTCAATAAAGAATTCTTTCATTTTTTTGTCATCATAATATTGATCTACGATCTCGACATTTTTAAATTGTGAATATTCATTCTTAATATTAGAGACACTTTCTTCCCAATGATAGAGCTCTTTTTTATTATCAGGCAGTGTTTTTAAAATGAACTTAGTATCTTTAAAATTCCCCAGTTCCTCTAAAAAGCCGTGTATCATGAAAGGAATGTTCTTCCTTTTGTGAGGAGTGGCAATTGATTTAAAGATGACCATATCTTTTTTGGGTTTTCGCTCTATTTTATCCATGATGGGAAATGGAATGGAAAATATCCTTTTCTTTATGCCCGATCTAACGCAGAGGTCCTTTACGAAGTTTGAAGGAACAATAAGAAAATCAAGATGCTGATTAATGTCTTTGATCCAACTTTCAGGGATGGGGAGTGTCTCGTAAACAAATATGGCACCTTTTTTCTTTCCCAGAATATTTTTATAAAGTTTGGGATGGGTAAAGGCGATCTCTACATCACCAATATAATCCTTAGTAACAAATCTATCTCTTATCACGGAAGGCAGCTTAAAATTCTTGTCGAATCCTATACCTTTTTTATCCTTAAAATGCAGTTCAAACCCAATGTCATAACCTGAATTCAAATAGATATTAGCCAAGCGTCTCAATACATTTGACCAGGAGAAATAAGATCTCAGCATGCCATAAAATACAATGGAATTGATCTTCATATTTTTAATAATGATAAATAAACATTGGATCCATTATGGTCAAAATCTTGGGTTTTGCTGGTTCGGTCAAGAATATATTAGCAAGGCCGATATCAAAGGGTAATGACATTTTACTCCCGTTATTTTGGAAATACTTGAAATGTATATTTTTCTTAATGTGGTTTTCTTTTTTTATTTCCTCAATATAATCTAAAAAAGTTCCTACGCCATCTATCAATTTAATATTTTTCCCTTCACTTGCGGAATAGATCTTTCCCTTGGCAATTGATCTCACATAGTCGTTTTCAAGCCCTCTGGATTTTGCAACCCTGTCAATGAACATATCATATGATTCTGTAAGAAATGTTATAAACTGTTCTTTTTCTTTTAAATTGAAATCATTATAAGGTGAAAAGAAATTATAATTTTGTCCCGCTCCGATGCTGCTTTTACCGATCTTAAATTTTTTCAAAAGTCCTTCAATGCTGAACTTACCGCCTAAAACACCGATGCTTCCCGTGATGGTAAATGGTGATGCCCAGATTTTATCGGCATTAGCGGAAATATAGTATCCGCCGGATCCTGCAACATCATACATATAAACATAGATCTTTTTCTTTTTGCTTTTCAAGAGTTCGGTTAATTGAAAGATTTGCTCTGAGACCTCTGCCGAGCCCCCCGGGCTTTTTACCAAAATAATGAATTCTTTTATCTTTGATTTCTCAATTTTTTCAACCAGCTCCTTATAGTTCTTTCCGGAAATATTCTTTGCTTGTGAAAAAATATTATTTCCCGAACTTTCCGAGATATCACCTGAAAGGGAAATAATACCCAGAACATGATCATTGAAACTTCCCCAATTGTCCTTGTATCGCCACTTTAGATCTACCAAAGCCGATTTTTTTGAAAAGTAATCCTTGGGATCTTTTACATAGGGGACTACATCAGTAATAAGTCCTAATTTTTTCGCTTCATCCGCATAAATAAATCCTTTCTTTTCACTAATAGAATCAAGATCTAAACCCTTATCGTTACGGATATCATTTATGATCTGGAAATATAATTTTCCTAAAACATCATTATAATTTTCTTTCATTTCTTTTGATGCACTATCCCTTGTATAGGGTTCCGTCGCTGACTTATAGATGCAGGCTTCAGGCCTGTAAAACTCACCCTTTATTCCAAATTTCTCTAAGATGTTCTTGTAAAATAGAATTTGTCCGCCTAATCCTGAAAGATATAAATTGTTACCGCTGTTCATTATGATCTTATTCCCAATGGAAGCAAGATAGTAGTTTCTTAACCGAGTGCTTTCTGCAAGGTAAAATACTAATTTTCCCTTGGGATTATTTTTTTTATATTTCTTTAAAAGTTCGCGGATCTCATAAAGTTGTGACAATGAAAGCTCATTGTCCTTAATGCTAATATAGAACCCTTTAACATGTTTATTTTTGATCTGTTCATTAAGTTTTAAAATCAGATTCAGATATGATCTTGTTTTATTAGGCATTAAAATACCCATTAAACCTTTATTAGGTGGAATTACCATTCCATATGATCCACTGATATCTATCTTTACGATCTTATTTGGATTAAAGTATGCTTTATCAGATTTATTATTAACTGCATTTTCCAAGTTGATCCTGAAATTATCTTTATCAAGATATTCTCCAATAAAGTAATGATTTCCCGTAAAAATAGAGATTCCGCCTCTTAGTTCCCAATTATCATTATCTACATAATGCAAATTCCCAAATAGTCCTAACTTTTGAATTGGTTTTATTTCAATTGAAGTAAAAAAGTCTTTTTTATATGTTTCATAAAAATATCTATAATCAAAAGAAAGCGATAACATGGAATTGGATAGGGGTCTTAGTGCTACAGATGCTATCATATCCTTAGTTTTTCCCCATTGAGCAGTATAACCCAAACGAATGAAGGAGTTACCCCAAAATAATCCACCGTCACCCCACCACTCTTTACTTATTTTTGAAATATCATAATGATAATTAAAGCCGATACCAATATTCTCAAAACTTGTTCCGGTATTAAAATGAAGGATCCATTGCTTATTATCATTGTACTCAATACCTAATCCGCTGCCTTCCCCACCGCTAATATATCCGAATGTTTTGAATCCGTTCACCATATTGAAATAGATCTCACTATCACTTCTTCCCTTTAAAAATGAAATACCCGGATTAAAAAGAAGTGATGCAGCTCCGTCATTATTAGAGTATGAAAAATAATCATATGAAAAAATCATAGGAGAAACAAAAAATAATAAAGCAACTATAATAAGAAATTTTTTATTCATTCATACCTCCAAAAATATAAAATTATAAATTACTATTGAGGGTTTGGGTTGTTATGTGTTGAACTTACCACAAGTGAAATACTATTACTTGTGCCAACTTTTTTACCATTTGAATCGTACCCGTTACAAGAAACCGTTACTGTATTCCCATCATATGGGCTAAAATCTATGGTAAAATCGTAAGGTGATGATTGCTTTGTAGATTTTTGAGCACTATTTATGTAAAGAATTATCTTTGAAATATTAGAATCATATACCTTTACATTAACAGAAACATTCCCATAAACCACATCACCATCTGTTGGTGAGGTTATTACCAGTGTTGTCTTATTAGGGCTTGTTATGTCCTTACAATTACCAAGTGAAAACAAAAGAATAAGAAATATAAGAAAAAAAGATAAGTACTTCATATTTAATTATAACTTTTTTTAAAAAAAATTCAAAATATTTTTTAAATTATTTTTTTGAACTTTTAAAAAATGAAATTGTTCCACTTCCCCTTGGTATTTCAAGTTGGATAAATTGATCATGTGGATAGGTATGGTCAAAAATATGTGTTAATTTTTCAAATCTATCTTGCCTTACAAATTTCAGCTCAATATTACACGGTTTTACAAGTAAATAATGAATATTTAATTTATTTACACCGAAATTAATCTTAATATATTCATCTTTTAGTAATTTTCTTTCTGCACTATACAGCTTTTGCTTTCCAAGATCAAGAAGAACAAAATGAGGTGTAGCAAAGGTATTTCTTATATCATTTCTTTTCAAAAGGTTTGGTAAATTGGGATCAAATCTGCTGAATATATAGAATCGAACTCCTCCAATTTGGGGATCAATATTGTTGAATAGATAACCATTTACATTGAAAGAATATTTATTTTGCAGCCAGGAATACCAACCCCCGT
>CAYVPX010000162.1:0-4182 GCA_964453935.1 uncultured bacterium
CTATGAAAAGCTTCATCTTTATCTTTTTTAATAAAGTAATAATAAAAATAAAGATCTTTCCATAGATAGAAACTTTCGGGATTATTCTTAATTCCTTCCATGAGCAATGAATATCCTTCTTTTCTTTTTTTATTCCATTTATAAAGCATATATGCTCCCAGAGAATACGCTCTGACCATATGCGGATCAATGGCAACGGATAACTTCACTAAATAAAGAGAGGCATTTTCTGTTTGCGGTGATTTTCCGGAAAATTCCCAAAAATGATGATACATATCTATTCTATTCCATAAATAACTTGCAATAAATACCCGAAAATTACCCACAAGAAGAGAGCCAATATTTTCACTCTTTTTATATCTTGCAGGTAACAATGTATTAAAATAAGTAGCAGTTATGCCAATAAAAACGAGAGAAATAAATAAAATAAAAAGATATTTTTTATTCATAAAAAACCTTTTTAATCAAGATACTGGCTAAAATAGCATAAAATAAACCCTGAAGAAGCATCATCTCGATGATCTTTCTATTATTCCATGGATGATTTAGAATTCTAATATGTATATAATCAAGTGAATGATGATGGTGATGTTCCTTATGTTCTTCCGGTACCTTACCCGTCATTTTCTCTTTAAGGTCGCCTGCAACATGATTACTTGAAGTTTTATGATAAATAGAATGGGGAATTATAATAAACTTTCTGTAATTTTTAGCAAAATCCTGAAATAAAACAAAGAGAATGATTAAAACTATATAAAATGTAAATGTTACGACTTTTCTCACTAAAACTCCTTTTTCTTAAATACCCATGTAGATAGAAGTAAGATAAAAGTTAGGTAGGAT
Source organism: uncultured bacterium (assembly GCA_964453935.1). Taxonomy (GTDB): domain Bacteria; phylum AUK180; class AUK180; order AUK180; family AUK180; genus AUK180. Next base: position 844 of record CAYVPX010000162.1, read on the forward strand.
AAAACATAAAAAATAGACGCCACAATATATAAAAACGGTAAATGTGTTAATTGCATTGCAGCAAATTTCAGATCGAGATAATCACCATTTGGCAGAACAAATTTTATAAACTTTAATACTTCAATACCTGCATTCGTATATGAATTTGAAAGTATGAGCTCAATATAATCAAAATTCATATTAGCAATATAATAAACAATTAAAGATACAGCAATCATAATGGTGGGCCTTAAAAAAATTGAGAAGAACAAAAACACCCCAATAAAAATAAAAAGGTAAAAAGTTTTATATACTAATGCTAATATCAATAATCCGGTATAATTCGGATCTACGGAATTCATTATAAAAAAAGATATTATAATGGTAATAATAGAAAATATCCCCAAATAATATGAGATACCAATAATCTTACCCAAAAGATATTCCACTTTATTCACAGGTTTAGAAAGTATCAAATATATTGTCTTTTTTTCTATTTCAGCTCTAATATTATTTGCAGTTACAGCTAAAAGAAGAATAACACCCATTACCTCAAAGATCGAAACAATGGAATCTATTAATATGAGCGGTTGAGTGCCGATATTAAAAAAATTAACACTTTTGACAATAAAAATTAAAAGTACATCCAAAAAAAATATGCCATATAATACACTACTTTTAAGAAATTTTTTAAATGTATATTTTGCAATATTCAATGTATTATTCATGATCTTCCTCCAGCACTCTAATGAAGAAATCGTGCATCCCTTCTCTTTTCCTATAATATTCGCTTATTTTAACTTTTGCTTTCTTTAGTTCATTCATAACGGCAGTACTTTCGTGAATGCCTATCTCAATAGTTCCTTTATTTTTATCTATCAATGAACCATTGTATTTTTTAATAAAGGAAGCAATATTTCCTTCAATAACAAATGTATAGAAATTTTTAAATTTTAACAATTTCTCTTTTTCCCCATATCTTAACAATTTCCCATGGTGAATAATACCTACATGATCACAAACATCGTCTATCTCATCTAAAAAGTGTGATGATAAAAATACGGTTCTATTGCCTCTGCCGAACTCTTTTATAAATTGACGTATCTCATATTGGGAAATCGGGTCAAGTCCTGATGTCGGTTCGTCTAATATTAAAAGATCAGGATCGGGTAATACGGCTTGAATTATGGAAATTTTCTGCATCATACCTTTTGAAAAGTTTTTGATTTTCACATTCCTATATTGCATAAGATCAAATTTTTCCAAATACATATCTATTTTCTTTTTTAGTACATTTTTATTAATACCAAAGAAACCATCTAAAAAATATAATAATTCAAAAGGTGTAAATTCCTTATCAAGGTATGAGACCTCAGGCAAATAACCAATTCTTTTTTTTACCGAAACCGAATCAGGAGATTCTCCAAAAACAGTTATTTTACCTGATGTTGGTTTAATTAAGCCTAATAATAATTTTATTGACGTGGTTTTCCCTGCACCATTTCTTCCCAAATAGCCGAAAATACCCGGTTCTATTTTCAAATTAAGATTATTCAAAGCAAGGATACTATCCCTATTCTTCTTATATTTCTTTGTTACATTTTCAAATGAAATAGTATAATCCATCATTATCTCCAATTATCTAAATTTATATTTTTAAATATATCATCCTCACTATGGATCTTTTCGAACAAATTGATCTCGGATTTTTTTAATTGTTTCGTTTTTTCATAATTTTGGTAAACATTATACAATTTTTTAAAATTATCATAGTGATGTGTTATCCTATTCTCAGCATAATCCCTTGCAGACCAAGTTGAAATAAGAAATTGCCAATCAGAAGATTCTAATAAAAGCAATTCAACAGCCATTTGCTTTAATATTTTTGTTTTTATTTTATCCTTTTCCGTGCATTTTTTTACTAATTTTTTAAAAATATCTTCTGTTTCATAAATGTATTTCCATGTCCATTTTGTCCAATCATTAAACCAGATGTAATGAAATCCTCCTTGCCCCCATGAACCTTCCGGAAGAGAGACCTTTCCGCCCAATTTACTGCTTTTTAAATCGCCATAAGAGGTTTCCGGTTTAATAACATCACTCGCCGCCATTGCTCTAAATAAATTCTCTATCCATTTGATGCCCTCGAACCACCAATGTCCATATAATTCCGCATCATATAATGAAATAATACCCAAATCATCATCACCCATATCATTTTCAACAATATTTTCTAAAACGCTTAAAAAGTGTTTTGCATGGTTATTCGCCATATCCAGCGCTTTATTAATGTTATAGGGTAACTTATCACCAAGATCAACTTTATTTCCTGTAACCTTCCAATATTGAAGCCCGCCGGGAAATTTTTTCTTATGAAATTCTAAATAGTTTGCATCCCCCGGATAGCCCATATCCCCGCTCCACACCTGTGCACCGGTCTTTTCATCCCTAACAAGTACATAAACGGGATTTTTATCATCCTCATATACCAAGTACGGCTTATAGGGTGAAAGGGGTTTTGACGATTTCTCCATTTCTTCATACTGTTTCTGAAAATTTTTCCAAAGCATTTGCAATGATTTGAATCTTTTTAAATAGACCCCCTTAATCTCTCCGCCTTTTATAAGATGGGTATCCACAAAAAAATATTTTATACCGTAATGAGACAATATTTCTTCAATACCTTTCCTATCTTGAGCTAATTTTGAACCAATAGGTGATTTCCATTTGTACGCGGGTCTATACGCGTTTTCTGGGAGCCAAATTCCTTTTGGTTTTTTCCCAAAGAATTTTTTATATGTATCAACTGCTGTACCCACCTGTCCGCTTATTGATTCATCTGTTCCCAATAACGGGAAGTAACCATGTGTGGCACCGCAAGTAATGATCTCAATTTGTCCCCTCTCTGATATTTCTCTAAATTTCTGAACAATATTCTCATTGATCATTTCAAAGTATTCCAATATCTTTTTATAGAAACCTTCCCAAAAAAATGCTAAATCATAATATTTATTATCCTCTATACTTTGAAAATATACCTCATCATTAATAGCCGCCTGAATTTTCATGTTTAAATAGTTTTTAAATCCATTTATAAAATCGGGATGGACCATTTGTTCCAATAAGATCGGTGTAATGTTTAATGTCATTTTAACAGGGATTTTATCATTGTAAAGACGATCGAACATCTGTAATAATGGAATATAAGTTTCGCTTGCTGCCTCAAATAACCAATCGGTACCGTGAGGCCATGTACCATGATTTACCACATAAGGTAAATGACAATGTAAGACCAGAACGAAATTTTTCTTTTTCATAAGTTATTTTACCAATTTTTTCACCTTTTTTCAAGAACTTTCG
>CAYVPX010000163.1:0-4137 GCA_964453935.1 uncultured bacterium
TTTAAAAGCCGATTTTTATCTGTTAAAATCCATTCATTTTTCGGATTGACCAAAAGGTAGAAGAAGATTATCTCCATATTGATTTTTTTATTTTTTCTTATATTTTGGAACTTTTAATTGTAAGGTCGTTAGTTTTAAAAAATTATTGACATATTAATTATTTTATAGTATAATAACGCTTATTAAATAATGAGTAGTAGATTTTTTTTTGGTCTTAATCTTTTTTCTTTCAAAAAAAGAATTTTATTAAATAATTATAATCAGGAGGCATAGTATGATTACAAATTTAAAAGGCAGAGATTTTATTAGCGTAAGAGATTTCTCAAAAGAAGAACTTGAAACAATTCTTGATGTTGCAAAATGGCTAAAGATGAAAAATGCCATCGGAGAAGATCATTCCGATATTTTAAGAGGTAAAACATTGGGTATGCTTTTTTCTTCTCCTTCTACAAGGACAAGAATGTCTTTTTCTACGGGAATCTATCAACTTGGCGGTAACGGTCAGATTTATAGCCCGCAGGAATTGCAATTATCTCATAAGGAATCATGGAAAGATACTGCACAGATGATATCAAGATTTCTTGACGGGTTTGCTATTAGGTTGTATAATTTAAAAACACAAATGGGAGCCGAAACTTACAAATATGGTGATGCACGGGAAGTGTTAAGAGCTCTTGCAAAAGATTCGGTTGTTCCTATAATCAATATGCTGGATGATAAAGAACATCCTTGCCAGATCATGGGTGATATTCTTACAATGACCGAGAAATTCGGTGGAATTGATAATGTTAGAAATAAAAAGATCGTTATGTCATGGGCATATGACGAAAGAGCAAAATCAGCCGGAGTTCCTCAAACAATGATCGCCGCAGGCGCAGTTCTCGGAATGAATATTGTTCTTGCTTATCCGAATGAGCCGGGACTTTACGATGTAGATCCGGAATATCTTGAATTCGCAAAGAGTGCAGCAAAGAAATCCGGTGGTTCCGTTACAGTAGAAAACGATATTTGGGCTGCATCACAAGACGCAGATGTTATTTATGCAAAATCATGGGCAAGAGATCCGGGAAGACATGCAGAAGTAGGACCTAAATATAAAGAAGATTGGAGAATTTCACATAAACACTTTGAAAAAGCAAATACCGGAGCAAAATATATGCATTGTTTACCTGCAAGAAGAAAATTTGAAGTTACAGATGCTTTGATCGATGATCCGAAATTTTCCATAGTAAACGATGAAGCAGAAAATAGATTACATGTACAAAAAGCTGTTATGGCTTTAACAATGAGATAGGAGATAAAATGAGTAAATTAAAAGGAAAACATCTAATCACCACCATGGATTGGGAATTGGATGATCTGGTAAAAATCCTAAAAGTGGCAGAAGATATGCAAAAAAACAGGTATGCCGACAAATATACAAAATTGTTGGCTTTCAGAACATTTCTAATGTTCTTTTACAATCCATCAGTAAGAACAAGACAATCATTTGAAGCAGCAGCCACTGAATTGGGCGGACATGCACAATTTCTGGAACCAAAATCAATGAGATTAAAAACAGCAAAATCAGCAGGTGAAACCGTTGAAGATGCTGCGAATGTAATGTCAAGATACGCCGTCGGACTTGGAATTAGAATTCTTGAAAGCAAGATCGCACATTATGGAGATGGAGAAAAATTGTTAAGAGAATATGCAAAATATTCGAAGATACCTATTATTTCCATGGCACATGATAAATATCACCCAATGCAGTCATTGGCGGATATTATGGGATTGAGAAAACATCTTGGGAAAAACCTTGAAGGGAAAACCTTTACATTAGCATGGGGAAAAGGTGCTTTGGCAAGATCTTGGTCATCTGTCCAAGCGGCATTGCTTTTATATTCCAGATTTGGAATGAATGTAAGGATCGCAAGACCCGAAGGTTATGATCTTGATCCTGAAGTAATCGAATACACAAAAAAACAGTGTGAAAAAAACGGGAAAGAGTTCTTCATTACTGATAATCAGGAAGAGGCATATGAAGGAAGTAATGTGGTCTATTCCAGGAACTGGATGTCACCTAATGCATATCACGATGGCGAATTTCATAAAGAAGAAGAGATTGAAAAGTCATTAAAGCATCAGGATTGGACATGTGATGAAAGAAAGATGAAATTAACTGATGACGGACTATTTATTCACCCAATGCCGGTTGATAGAGGAAATGAAGTAACAGATGAAGTTGCATCCAGCAAACGCTCAATTATCTATGATGTTGCAGAGAACAGATTGCATGTGCAAAAAGCGACAATGGCTTTGACAATGTCCGATTTCGAGGGATAATTTATGAAAATAGTTATTGCAATTGGCGGTAATTCACTAATCAAAGATAAACAGCATCAAAGCGTGCAAGATCAATACCAAGCAGTATTTGAAACCTCAACCCATATTGCCAAATTAGCAGAAGCCGGCAATGAGATCGTTATTACACACGGAAATGGTCCCCAGGTTGGATTTATCCTTCTTAGATCAGAGCTTAGCTCCAAAACCCTTCACACCGTACCGCTTGATTCATGCGGAGCAGATACTCAGGGTGCTTTAGGTTATGCAATACAAAGATCAATGGATAATATTCTAAAAAGCAAAGGAATTAATAAAAAAGCAGTTACGGTTGTTACTCAAGTTCTAGTCGATAAAAATGATACTGCTTTTAAAAATCCTTCCAAACCAATTGGACCCTTTTATACAAAAGAAGAAATTGAAGAAAAGAAAAAATTAGGTTGGGACGTTGTGGAAGATGCAGGTCGTGGTTACCGTAGAGTAGTAGCATCCCCTATTCCAAAAGAAATCGTTGAAATAGAAGCAGTAGAAAAACTGTTAAACGTCGGTTTTGTTGTGGTCTCTGTTGGTGGTGGCGGAATACCTGTCATAGAAAATGATAAAGGCGAACTTGAAGGTATTGCAGCAGTTATTGATAAGGATTATGCAACAAGTTTACTCGCAAGAAATATAAATGCAGATATTTTTATTATATCCACAGCTGTTGAAAAAGTATATCTTAACTTCGGTAAACCGGATCAGAAAGATCTTGATAAAATTACCCTTGCCGATGCAAAAAAGTATCTTGCTGAAGGACATTTTGCCAAGGGTTCTATGGAACCGAAGATCAAAGCAGTTATTGAATATCTTGAAAATGGCGGGAAAAAAGCGATCATCACTGATCCGCCAAATATTATGAGAGCAATAAACGGAGAAACAGGAACAACGATAACCAACTGATATTAATTTAAGACTAAAAGAATATTTTATTTTAAGGGCTTCTTTTGAAGCCCTTTTTTTTTACAATTTAATACCTTAAAGAAATTCCAAGATTGAAATAGAATATTGTTAATTTTTTTAAAAAACAATGTAGATTTTTTATGTTCTATTCATCAAAAGGTGTGAGGTGAATCTATTTTCAATTTTTTATTTATACGCAATTAGTAAATTAATACTTCCTTTAAAAAAAGTTTTTTTATGAATATCTGAAAAACCTACTTTTTCAAGGTCTTCTTTAATATCCCTTTTAATATAATCATAGGCGTATTTGCATTCAACTTTTTTAAAAAAGATTTGGAAAGATTTTGGATTTTTTTCTAATGGCCTTTGGGTATAATCCAATATGTAGAATCTTCCACCTCCTTCCAAATTATTGTATGCATTTTTTATAACCTCTAATCTGCTTTTCTGCGGAAGTCCGTGTATGACAAAAGAAATAAATCCTTTATTAAAAAGTACTTTATTTTTATTTTTTTCCAATGTAAAATTACTCTTATTTCTATATACATTAAAAGGTTTATCTATTCTATTCTTAATAAGAGTAATTTTATCAATTTTTTTTGTTTTTTTCTTAAAAACTTTTATCATATCATCACCAATATCCAATCCCAATATGAAACCGTTCTTTAAGTATTTTGCCATAATAATATCATTTTTTCCGCTACCGCAACCAAGATCAAGGAGCTTATCACTTGGACCAATTTCCATTGCTCTAATTGCTCTTTTTAAAAATTTTCCATAAATTCCAAAACTAATCAAGCTTAGTAAAAGATCATAAAACTTAGCTTCAAATCCGTGAACCTCAACCTTTGAATCAGGATATAATTTTTCCATTTA
>CAYVPX010000164.1:0-1820 GCA_964453935.1 uncultured bacterium
GTGATACGGACTAGGGGCAGTGATGTATGATTCGCTGCCCTTGTCCTTAGCGTTGATTATTGCAATTTAAATTTAGGGGCACACCTCAACAAATTCAGTAAAATTTTTATAATAATTTAAAAAAATGGTTATCATCCTTATGACCTGTCTATATACGAATATGTTGTGATGCTTTAGATCAAGGTGTCCAATCCCTATTGATTTTTATAACAAAAAATTATATAATCAACCATGGGCACACATACATTGTTGATCATTTCATTTTCTCTTATATTAGGTGTAATTGGTGCAAGATTATCAAAAAACATTCGATTCCCTCAGGTAGTCGGATATATAATAATTGGTCTTATCATTGGTATTTCAGGATTAAAGCTTATAAATAAAGAGCTTGTTAAGGATTTTATTCCTATAAATTATATAGCCCTGAGTATCATAGGTTTCCTTGTGGGTGGTGAGCTAAAAAAGGATGTATTCAAAAAATACGGCAAGAATTTCATAATCATTCTTTTGTTCGAAGGACTTGCCGCCTTTTTACTTGTTATGCTTTCAATTGGCATCTTTACCGGGGATTGGAACCTTGCAATTATACTGGGCGCTTTGGCTTCTGCTACTGCACCTGCTGCAACCGTTGATGTTCTATGGGAATATAAATCCGCCGGACCCGTTACTACCACCATATTCGCCATTGTTGCACTGGATGATGGGCTGGCATTGATATTATACGGATTTGCCAATTCTATTGTGAAATTAAATCTCTCTCACACAAAACTTTCACTTTTAGTGTCCATTGGTAAACCCCTACTTGAAATAGGGATCTCTGCCGTTATAGGTATTATTTTCGCATATGGTTTTAAAGTCACTCTAAATCTTGTAAGAAAATATAAGCATGAAAAGGATCTCATGTTGAGCTTTACCTTTGGAATTATTCTTTTGATCCTCGCTATTTCAAAAATGCTTGATGTAGATCTTATCCTATCAGAAATGTTCTTTGGCCTTACATTGGTAAATATTTTACCAAAACGATCTAAAAAGATATTTGAGTACATAAAAGATTTTTCTCCTCCCATTTATATTCTGTTCTTTATCCTTGTTGGAGCAAGATTAGATATAGAGAATACATCATGGTTCACATTACTTCTTGCTCTCATTTATATTGTTGCACGATCTCTTGGAAAAATCTTTGGTGCGAAATACGGGGCAAAGATCACCCATTCCCATGAAAGTATTCAAAAATATTTGGGGTTTGCACTTTTCTCTCAGGCTGGGGTTACCATAGGACTCGCATTGATGGCGGCGCAAAGATTTCCCGTATTCGGCAATACAATAATAGGTATCGTTACTGTAACAACATTAATTGTTCAAATAATAGGTCCTCCGTTTGTAAAATATTCAATAACAAAAGCCGGCGAAACATATAAAAATGTTTCCGAAGAAGAGATCATGGAAGGAAAAATAGTAAAAGATTATATGGACAAAAAGCCCACAGTCTTTTATATCAATGCTCCATTAAAAAAGATATTAGAAGATGTTCCCGATAGCAACTATAATTGTTACCCTATTCTAAATAAGAATAAAGAGATCGTAGGGCAAATCACCATTGAAAATTTAAAGTTGGTTTTGAATTCTCTTGAAGTTCAGGGGCTTTTTACTGCCGGTGATATTATGGAAGCAGTAAAATATAGCGTTGATGAGAACCAAAATATGAGAAAGGTATTTAATATTATGAGAAGGTATGGAATTCAATGTCTCCCTGTCCTTTCAATTAAGGATCATTTATTGGGTATCATTACTATGTTTCAAATCAATAAATTGATGCGGGA
>CAYVPX010000164.1:1920-4118 GCA_964453935.1 uncultured bacterium
TTACTTTTGTATTTGTATAAAATTTTACACCATTATTTTCAAGTTCTTCCAATAGATGTTTTTTTGTTAGTGTTTCTACCCCAGGAGCAATCTCTGCCGACCTCTTCAATATTGTAACATTATTTTCAATGGATAAATAGTGTGCTGTTTCACATCCCACAAGTCCTCCACCAATAATGATGATATTTTTATTAGAAAGATAGACCTTATCTTCCAGTACTTCATCATATACAAAAATATTATAGTCACTTACTGTAAAAGGAACAAAGGGCTTTGCACCTGTCGCCATAATGATCTCTTCCGGATTTACTTTTAGCACATCTTCTTTATCAAAATCACCATTATGGATCTCAATATTATCATATAATTTCATTTTATTTTCAAAATATTCAATGAGCCATCTCAATTTTGCCTTTCCGGGAGGTACGGATGCAATGGTCAATTGTCCCCCAAATTTTTTACAAAATAGATGCACATTATGTCCTTTTTCAGCCAATGTAACTGTAGCTTCCAAACCACCAGGTCCACATCCCAAAACGGCAATAGTTCTTTTTTCTTTTGCTTTTTCAAGTATTTCCTCATTTCCAACATTGGGATTTACACCACATCGAATGGGTACATTCTCATCATGTCTTGCCTTTATACATTCACTACAACCAACACATTTTCTAATAAGATTGAGTTCCCCATCTTTTACCTTATTTACCCAATCGGGATCAGCAATGAGCGTTCTACCTAAAATCACCATATCAGCTTGACTATTCAAGATTTTTTCTGCTGTTTCCGGTTGTCTAATAACACCAACGGCAACAATTGGTACAGAAAGAGGTCCAATCTTTTCAGCAAGATCAGCACGCCAGGCCTCCTTAAATTGCATGGGTTCCAATCTATATTCCTTTGGTCCCAAACCAATATCCGCTTGGACCATGGCAAAATTATTTTCTGATAATACTTTGGCAATTCTTTTGCCTTCATCAATACTTATACCGCCTTCTTTTTTATCAAGCACTGCAAGTCGTACTGTTACGGGAAAATCTAAACCAATTTTTTCACCAATCCTTTTTCTTATTTCAAGTAAAAATTCCTCTCTTTTTCCCCACCTATCTTTTCTTTGATTGGTTAAAGGGGATAAAAATTTATTTGGTAAAAGTCCATGTGCAGACTGGATCTCCACCATATCAAAACCGGCATTTTTAGCAATTTCTGCAGAAATGGCATATTTATCAAGAATTTCTTCAATTTTTTCTTCTGTAAAATCATTTACATCATCTTTAGAATACCCGTCATGTGTTAATTCCACAGAGATCTTTGCACCTCCGGCATGTACCTTTTTTACCAATTCTTTCCAATCATCTAAAAATTCATCCGAGTCCATCCTTGCTTCATATTTTCCATGGCGGGCATCAGGAAAATCAATGCACACATTTTCAATGATAATAAGACCAACACCACCTTGGGCTCGTCTTTCATAATGAGCAATATACTTTTCTGTTAAATGTCCATCTTCAGCACCGAAATTTGTTGAAATAGGCGGAAATATTGTCCTATTTTTAATTTCAACATTACCTATTTTTATATGTTCAAAGAGTTTATTAAATTTCATAAGCACTCCTTATTGCATCTTTTATTTTTTTTGAAAGCTCTTCAACCTCATCCTCGAATTGTTCATAATAATAAAATGTCGGTGTTCTGAACTTCAATACCTTCATCCCATCCCTATGAATTGGAATTTTAAGCTCATAATCATCCTTATAATCATCCCAATCAATAAGAACGGATGAATAAATACCATCAGATATGGCATTATCAAAATTATCATAATAGACGACTTTCTTTGCTTCGGGAATAAATTTCTCAACCTTTTCTTTTGGCAAATACGTTGTAATTTTCTGATAAGGGATCTCTTCCACAGGAAGACCCGTTTTAAATTGACCTATCAAGGTATAACCTTTCCATAATCGTTTTTCTTTAATTTTTTCGCTTATCTCCATTTTTTTTGCCAAACGACCGATTAAGCCAAAATTGATATAACCTTCCCTTAAAAAAGTTAGTACCTGCGCGGCACTACCCATTGCACTGGTCTTTATTTCGCTGTTTATGTTCAAAATATCTGCAATAAAGACCTTCATTGTTGGACAAAAGCCCAAGTTTAATGTGTCATTTACACTATTCATCTATTCCTCCATTTTTATTTTACC
>CAYVPX010000165.1:0-4063 GCA_964453935.1 uncultured bacterium
ATATCAGATCAATAATTTGAAGAATGTTATTAATGACTCTATAAAGGTAAAAAATATTCATTTCATTTCAAATGCCATTGCAACAGCGGCAGCGACACTCAAAGCCGACCAAAGCGAAATTGGTGTCATAATGATAGACATTGGCGGTAGCAATACGGATATTGCAGGTTTTTCCGATAATGCCCTTTTATTTATCAATTCTTTTCAAGGTGGAGGTAATTATATAACAAAAGAACTGGCAAAGGAATTTTCTCTGGATATGAAAACAGCAGAACGCCTAAAAACAATTATGAAGAAATTACTAAAGGGAAATTCCAGTACTGTTTCTGTACCAACCATTGGAGGACAACCGGTGGATATAAAGATATCGTCAATAAAAAGGGTTATAACCGATAAATTTAATGAGATCTTCGGTAAGGTATATAATAAGATACAATACCATGTAGAGCAGGAAGATTTTTCAGCTGGTATAGTTATTACCGGCGGGGTTGCAGATACATACGATCTTTTAGGGATCGCAGTGCCTCATTTTACATTACCTATTCAAATATTTAATGTCAATAATATAAAGATCCCGGGTTTAGAAAATATTCAATTATCCAATAAAGATATGACAACCATAGGATTATTACTTAAAGGACAGGAAATACAGGGGAACAATAGTTTTAAAAAGAGACCTAGGGGAAATGTTAAGTCATTTAACATTATTGAAAAATTAAAAAATTTATTAAAAGAATAAAAGGAGGTTATTATGCCAAAGGATTTTGATTTCGTTCCTGATCTTAGTTTTACCAGAATTAATGTTTACGGCGTTGGTGGTGAAGGTGGAAATGCTATCGATTATTTAAAAAAGAAGTTCCAGGAGTTGAAGGTAAAGACCATTGGGGTGAATACCGACAATCAAGATCTCCAAAAGATCCGTGCTGATAAAAAGATCTTGATTGGAGAGAATCGTCTTCATGGTAGAGGGACCGGTGCTAATCCCCCACTTGCAGAGAGAATTGCAGAAGAGGAGATCTCTAAGATTACCCCCACATTGAAAGATGTAGATATGGCAATTGTTTGTTGCGGATTAGGAGGTGGAACCGGGTCCGGTGCAGGACCTGTTGTTGTAAAAGCAGCGGCAAAACAGAATATTCTTACCCTTGCTATTGTTACATTTCCATTTACCTTTGAAGGAGGAACTAAAACAAAGATTGCAGTGGAATATCTGAAAAAAATAAAGGAAGCTGCAGACGCCGTTATCGTCATACCCAATTGGAAATTAATTAAGGAGAAAGGTATTACAATAAAAAAAGCATTTGAATGGGGAAATGAAATATTGGTAAATAGTATAGAGGTCATATCATCGATAATAAATAATTCACATAATATGAATGTTGATTTCCAAGATATTAAAACCGTTCTTGAAAATAGTAAAGATGCCTACATTTCAATGGCACAGATCACGGAAAGTATGGAAATAAGAGATGAGGAGAAGGGTGATTATATCGTTGAGGAACTCATGAATTTCCCGCTGGTGGATGCTGATACAATTAAGAATATATCTAAAGCGGTATTTTTTATTGAAATGAATGAGAATGCAGATGCATCGTTAATGAATGATATTGAAAGTAAATTAAAAAAATATACAAAACCCGATAGTATGATAATACCCGGGATCACATTCAATGAAAATATTAAAGGAATTAAGGCAACCCTTATTGCCGGACACTTTGAAAAAGAAGATAGTGAATATTACTTAGAAAACCCAAGTACCAGCGGTGATGTACATAATCAGAACTATAATAAAAAGGTACAAAACATGGATAACCCTAACAACTTATTTCCCCCCTCAATGAACAGGGACCTTGATTAATGTGGCAAGAGCGCAAGTATATTGAAAAATTAAAATCTTATGAAATAAATGGGATAAATTATAAAAAGAATAGTACAAGTAACTCGCTTTTAATTTACCCCAATTCATATTACAGCGGAATGTCCTATTTAGGGTTTTTGCAATTATATAAATTCTTGAATGAAGAAGGTATTACAAATTGTGATAGGTTCTTTTTAGAAGATTGGAATGATCCCATTAGTTTTGATGATTATCGCTATGCCGCAGACTTTGAGGTCCTTCTTTTTTCAATCCCATTTGAGAGTGATTTCGGCAATGTTGTTAAAATCTTAAAAGATAATCATATTGAACCGGATAAGAGAAAAAGAAATAGGAAACCTTTAATAATAGGTGGTGGACCTGGAATTTGGATCAATCCATATCCCTTAAAAAATATCTTTGACATTTTTGTTTTCGGTGAAGGGGAGGAAAAATTAAGGTTCATCTATGAAAATCTCAGTGATATTATCTATAAAAAAACTAATTTAGACACAATGAAGGGTATTTTATTCAAACTACCGGAAAGAAAAGAATTATTATTAAAAGAAATCACATTTGAAAATAATTGTAAACATATTCCATACACTAAATTATTAACATCTAAAACTTTTTTTTCAAATATGTTTCTTTTAGAAATTGCACGGGGATGTGTGAATAACTGTAAATTTTGCACAGTTAGCCGTCTATACCATCATAGCTGCTTCAGAGATTTGAACAGTATAAAAAAGGTATTGGATATGGCAAACAATTATTCTAAAAAAGTAGGACTTATATCATCAATGGTATTGGAACATCCACATATTGAAGAGATCCTAACATATTGTTATGAAAGGAACTTGGAGGTATCAACATCATCATTATCCATAAGAGGATTGAATAAAAATATAATACGGCTATTACATTTAACAAATAATAAGAGCATCACTATTGCATTGGAATCTTTAAGTGCAAAAACGCGAAAGGAGATCAATAAAGATTTTTCAGATAAATTGTTCCTTGATAAGATAAAGATCATTTTAGAAAATAATATAAGGACCATAAAAATATATCTCATTTTGGGATTGCCATATGAGAGAGAAAATATAAACAAGCAATTAATTCTTTGGAATAATTTATTAAAATTAAATAAAACATATAAAGCAAATATACATTTTAGTATAAATCCATTGATACCTCAACCCTATACACCATATTTTAACTTGAAAATGATGAATAAAAAAGAAATAAAAAGTAGTTATAAGTGGTTTAAGGAACATTTTAGTGGATTGGAAATGAAGTTTGAGGGAGTTAATAACGCTTTAAAGGAGTATAATTATGCTTATGAAAAGAAAGATATTTTGGAAAACATTTAAGTTATTTACATTGTTTGTTTTTATGCTATTTAGTATACTTTTATTCGCTGGCAGTTTCGATTATATTACAGGAGGCTCACCCCTACCCCTATATTCATCCGGTGCAGATAATTTTAATCCCGCATTTGGTATATTTCAAAGTGATAATTATTATTCTGTTTCAACATATTTTACAGGAAAGGCAGGATTGTATAATAAGCTCTCTCTTGCTATTCACAACAATACATATTCATTTAAGATAACTTTTAATTCCAATTTTTATGATGATAAAACATTGAATCTGCAATTTTCCTCCTTGATCTTCAAAGATCTTTCTGTAGGGATTGCAATGAAATCATTTTTACAAAGAAAAAATATTATGACATTTAACGGAGGTATTGTTTGGGATAAGAAAAAATATATCATGAGTATTTCATATTTCAACTTTGGAGGGTTAGATACCTTCAATGATTTTGCTTCTTTTTATGCAGGTGATTTTACAAAATATATTTCTAATCCGGAGTTATTTTTTCTTAATAAAGATACAGGACATTTAAGAGAAGGTGTTATTAGCAATTTTATTTTTACAAGTGATCGAAAGTGGTATCTGACAATCACAATAAATCAATTCGTAGACTCTTTTGATAACCTTTTAAAGTTAGGATGGGATAATGTATATTGGGGTACACTATACAGGTTACCTGATGGAAGTTACTTCGGTTTTGGGACAAATAAATATTTTAATTCGGCAGGGGTAGGATTTTCAAAAAAAATGTTATTTGCTTCCTATGCTTTTTTATGGCAAACAAAAAAATTTACCAAACATATTGTTACTGCGGGCATTATCTTTTGATGT
>CAYVPX010000166.1:0-4061 GCA_964453935.1 uncultured bacterium
GATGTATGAAGTTCTCTTAACTTTTGAACCGTCCAACCCATCGGCAAGCTTCCGGAGTTTTGATAGGATAAACTCAAACGCTTGATTAACCAATTGAAATACATCACCTTTAAACACTTTGTAGGAAGGTATAGGCTTTTCCACAATATTCCCCAAAAAAGAAACTGCACGCACTTCCGAGTTAATAAAGAATCTTTGCGGATTTTTACCAAATAAGAGTAATGCAGCATTGGTTATTTGATTCTTTTGCAATAAATTCAGATGAGTCAGTATTTTTTTTATTGATGCTGTTTCAGGTAAAGTAAACCCTCGTTTTGATTTTGCTAAACGAACAAAATTCCTTATTTTTTCTTCATCTATATCTTCTAACGTTGCATTTTTATTCAAAGTTGCATCAAAAGGTGTTGAACGAATAATTTCTTTATCAATTAAATACTTAACAAGAGCAGCATAAACGCCGGTTTTCAGTTCGGCTATATTGTTAAATCGTTTTCGTACAATGGCTTTTTGAGCTTTTTTAATAAAATCCTGTTCTTTCCGATTTCTTTCATTTGTTTGATGATCAGTTATAAAAATTAATCTGGTTTTATGTTTCAATGTGGCTTGATTAAATTCCCTTTCAGTGGGTGATATCCCTTCCTCATCTTCATAACCATACTCTTTGCCTAATAGTGCCAAATATATATGGCTTTGTTCAACTTCATTCAGGAAAACAGCGCCAGGGCTTTTATCTGCAGCAGGGAATAATTCAAAAATAAATGGTTCAAAAAACCTCCCAAGCAAAGGATCGGATAAAATGTATTCATGTAATGTCGCTCTCTCCTTGTGAAATTCTTTTTGAACGCTGCTTATAAATATTTTTATTTTTTGCATACTATATTTTACTATTTTTTTTACTTTTTCTCAAATCTTAAATCACTTATTCTGAAACCGTCAAACTGCTTGCCCCGTTAAAGATTTCATCTTTAACTGGGTCAACCTGGCACCTTTATTTTGACAATAAAAATAAAAAATGTTACAATGATAGAAGAGAAAAAGATAAATGCTGAGTAAAAATGGACTAAGTGAAAGCAACATTATTAAAATTACCTGTTTTGTAAAGAGGTTACAATGCATATTAAAGAAAAAATAAAACTTCTCAAACCTTATGTAATAATATACCTGTTTTTAATTTTAATTGCAACACCTTTTATATTGGGTAGAGGAATTTTTTTTGATGGCTTAACTTACTCCTCAATTGCAAGAAATATGGCTGAAGGGAGCGGATCTTTTCTTAAACCCCACTATACAAAAACGCTTTATAACAATTTTTATGAAAGCATGCCTTTACAATTCATTATACAATCCTACTTTTTTAAGATATTTGGTGATAAAAGATGGGTAGAACAGTTATATGGACTTTTAATAACATTTTTTACAATTCTCTTTTTCATATTATTTTTACAAGAACTTGAAAAAGCAGTATTACCGGAAAGTACGGTCAAAGAGCGAAAATTCCGTTTATTATGGGCTACTTTTTTATTATTATCAGTACCTGCCTTTACACACGCTACTATGAATAATCTGCTTGAAAATACTGTTACATTTTTTGTAGTACTCGGTAGTTATAGCACAATAAAAAGTTTTAATGTTAAATCTTATCAATTATGGGCTTTTTTAAGCGGGCTTTTTATTTTTTGCGCCATGTTCAGTAAATCTGTCATGGGTCTATTTCCCTTAATAATATATCCTGCTGCGGGTTTGATATTAAATATGAAAGGGTGGTTCAAAAGATGGTTATATCAAATTTTAGGTTTTGCTATATTCCTTTTTTCTATAATGCTCATCCCGGCTGGGAAACACTATATTTTAATACATTTAAAAAAACAGGTTTTAGCAAGCATAGAGGGTACAAGAGAGGTATCAAAAAACAGATTTATTTTAATTCCCGAGTGGTTACAAGAAATTTCCATCCCTTTGGTAATTGCAATTATCCTAAGTAGAATTAAAAAATGGAAATTAGGGAAACTCCCGCTGTTTTTATTGGTAATCGGCTTTTTGGGATTTTTGCCTCTTATGATAAGTCAAAAGGTTATGAGAAGATACATTGTTCCCAGTTTACCATTTTTTGCCGCTGCCATTGCCTATATATCTTGCTCAACAAAGGAGCTCTTAGGTAAAAAACCCTTTCTATTTCTATATAAGATATCTATCCCCGTATTAATTCTTGGCATAATCATTTTGGCTATATTCTCTTCAGGTAAGATCAGAAAAAATACGAAGCAATGGAATGAGGTGATGCCCGTATGGAATAAATTGCAGCCGTATAAAAAGAGAATTGTAGTTGACCCATATGGCTTTAAACCAAGTTGGGAGGATATTGCATTTTATCAAAGATACTTTAAATGGTCTTTTGGTAAAGGAGATTACATTTTAGAAAGAATCGGCTCTAAATCTAAAAATACAGATAAAACAAAATTAAAATTATTGGTGGACGGAACAAAGATCAAATTATACGAGAAGTAACACTTCTTTTGTGGAACAATATTTTTAATGTTACACTGAGCTATTTTTATTCTTCGGTCGCTTCGTTCCCTCTGAATGACAATAAAAAAAACCTGCCCTACAAAACAATGTTTAGTTTCGTTCAGCATGACATAATTAGAATGAATTTTTTATTGACTTTCAAGATTTCTTGTGATATAATATTGTTGTAAAATTAAAGGAGGTCATAATGGGAACAAAAGGCAGAGAAATTTTAGGGATTGATGTTAATGAGTTGATCAATTTACTAAACAAAGCATTATCTGATGAATGGCTTGCCTATTATCAATATTGGGTAGGTTCAAAAATAGTTAAGGGACCCATGAAAGATGATGTTATTACTGAATTGGTACAACATGCGGGTGACGAGTTAAGACATGCGGAGATGCTTGCCACAAGGATCGTGCAATTAGGTGGTACACCGGTAATTAAACCCGAGGATTGGTATAAACTTACAAATTGCGGATATGATGCACCGGAAGATCCTTTTGTTAAGAAGATACTTGAGCAAAATATCAAAGGTGAGCAATGCGCGATTACAACCTATAACAAACTACAGGCAATTGTTAAGGATAAAGATCCCGTAACATTTAATATCGTTATTCAAATCCTGCAGGATGAGATCGAACATGAGGATGATCTTGAAGGGTTACAAGATGATTTAGAAGATCTTAGAAAAAATAACTGGTAATTGATGAAGATAGGTTACATTCAATTTGAACCCAAGCTACTTGATGTAGAGTATAATTTGAAGCAAGTTGAAGACCTTATATCCCAATTCTCCGGTGATCTATTGGTGCTTCCTGAATTTTTCAATAGCGGATATACCTTCAAAAATACTAATGAAGTGGCAAGTACGGCGGAAAAAATTCCAAATGGCAAAACAACAGATTTTTTAATTGATTTGGCAAAAAGCAAAAACATGTATATTTCAGGTGGTTTACCTGAAATTGAAAACAATAAATTTTATAATTCTTCTGTACTCGTAGGTCCCAAGGGATATATCGGGAAATACAGAAAGGTCCACCTTTACTATATGGAAAAACTCTTTTTTGAAAGAGGGAACATTGGGTATCCCGTATTTGATGTTGAGGGTACAAAGGTAGGAATGCTCATCTGTTTTGACTGGTTCTTCCCGGAAGCAATGCGGGAGCTGGCTCTTAATGGTGCACAAATAATATTACACTCTACCAATCTCGTACTGCCCTTTTATCAGGATGCATCAAAAATAAGAGCATTCGAAAACCGTGTTTTCATCGTCCTTTCCAATAGGACCGGTATTGAAAAAAACGGAGATCTTGAATTTTCATTTACCGGGCGCTCGCAAATCGTGTCCCCCGAAGGGAAGGTATTGACAAGTTCCAATAAGGATTCAAATGATGTAAAGGTTATTGAAATAGATCCCAATGGTGCAAGAAATAAAGATCTTAACGAATTTAATAATATTCTCTTTGATGCTAAGGGCATAGAGTTCCGCAAAGGTATAAGCGGAATAATAGTTAATGATAATAAAGAGATCCTCGCTTTCCAAAGAAGGG
>CAYVPX010000167.1:0-3981 GCA_964453935.1 uncultured bacterium
TAAAAAGAAGATCAATCAATAAAATACCAAATAATATTATTATACTAAAAAAATACTTTTCTGCATAATAAAAATAATATGTGCCAATTCCCACGCCAATGTAAGGTAAAAGAAGTAGCATATAAATAATTGTAATAAGCCCGGCTTTTTTATTATCATATTTCTTTGATAAGGGCATTGTGGGTTTAACCAAACTGAATAGATACAATAGATTCAATCCCAATAAGTAAAGAAGTATGAAGAAAAAGATACCTATATTAACTCCAAATTTCAATCCGATTATAACGGATGATATTAATATGGGGATGAGCATAAAGAAATGATAGACAATATCAATGGCATTAAGTATGATCTCTCCCCTTCTCCTCGGTACGATCTTGTATATGAATGATGCTTCATATTCCTTGGAATATTGGATATTAACATGCGACAAAAATATTACATATATGGTAAAATAGATGAGCATTGCCATTGTTGTGAAAACATTCCTATTGAGACTTCCTTTGCTAAAAAAAATGAAGATAACAAAGATGATATAGAAAATAAAACTGTTAAAGGTCTTTAATAAAAACTCATTATCCCTTTTCAAATATCCAAATAGAAGTATTTTTATAGGATTTGAATGGATCTTCTTGGTCTTCACTGTTATACTGCTTTGAACGGTAACGTTCTTTAAAAAAGCAATATAAAAATTAGAGAATATTTTTACTATAATGACAGTAGATAATATTACTACAGCAAGCAGAGCAAGAAAATATAAACTGCCCATAATATAGTGATGATTAAAAAATTGCATGTAAATGGATTTAAAATAATATGAAGGCAAAAATTTATATTCTGTTATAGATCCATAGCGACTATTATTACCGCTTATAAAAAATATCACATAATATAAAAGAACTGTAATAAGCAAGGTAAAAAAAACAAAGAATTTCTTGATATTCTTAGCCCCAACCAGTGAGTAGGTCAATAGATAAAAACCAAGTGCAAAAACAACTACAATCACACTGTTCAATATGGTGAAAAAGGTCAATAATATAAAATGAATGATCCCAAAGGTCAATCCTTTAATAAATCCCCAGAAAATCCAGGTAAAGCCGAAAAGACCTGAAAAGATCAATGAAAAAAAGATTATGGAAAAAAATTTAGCAAGTAAGATATTATCCCTTCCAATGGGTAATTTTAATAAAGTCAAAGCATCATCCGGATATATGAGGGATCTGTTCAACTCCATTACAAGGATAAAGAAAATAAGGATGAACTGAATTGAAAATAATGAATAAACTCCCGAGGGAAATTGTAAAATGGGCTTTAAAAAATAAGAAAAGGAAAGTATAAGCCCCCAAATAATATATGTAAAATAGATGAGGATCTGTGTATAGGATGATGATTTGCCGAATTTAAGAAATTGCCCTCGTAATTCATTTTTCACCATTACAGTTAGTAATGTTATGAATTTTTTATTGAGCATGACC
This sequence comes from uncultured bacterium, assembly GCA_964453935.1. Lineage (GTDB taxonomy): Bacteria > AUK180 > AUK180 > AUK180 > AUK180 > AUK180. The sequence goes on from CAYVPX010000167.1 coordinate 1,476, forward strand.
TAATACATCCAGCAAAGCGTCTTCAAGGTTGGTCTTATTGTTGTTCTCAATGAATGTCTGCATTTCACCCTGGAATTTTATCTTTCCTCCATCAATAATAATGATATCCTTTGAGAGTTTTTCAACAATTTCAACAATATGGGATGAATAAACAACTGTTTTTCCTTTTTTTATGAGATCCGCCAGGAGCTGCTTGAATTTATGTTGCCCGTTTATATCTAATCCGTTTATGGGTTCATCTAAAAAATATATTTCAGGATCATGCAGTATCCCTGAAATGATAAGCGTTTTTTGTATATTACCCTTTGATAAGGAATGTATCAATTGTTTCCTGTATTCACCCAATTGAAAAAAATCCATATAATAATCTATACGTTTTTTCAATAATGAGTTGTCCATATCGTACATCTTGCCCACAAAATTCAGATACTCATCTGGGGTTAAAGCCTTGTACATATAAGGTGATTCAGGTACATACCCGATCAATCTTTTTAACTCTATGTTCTTTTTTGAAACCTCTTGTCCAAGGATCTTTACACTACCCTCATCTTTTTCTATAATACCCATTATAATATTGATGGTGGTTGTTTTTCCTGCGCCATTGGGCCCAATATATCCGGTCAAATTTCCTTTTTTAATATTGAATGTTACACCATCTAAAGCAGGCTTTTTTCCGTATGACTTTACAAGATCATGTATTTCTATTGCATATTCCAATTAAATATCTCCTTTTAAAATGGGCGATACTGGACTCGAACCAGTGACCTCTTCCGTGTGAAGGAAGCGTTCTCCCACTGAACTAATCGCCCTAAAATTTGAAACTAAACAACAAATTTGGCTTAAAGCTTTCAATAGGCTCATATTTGCTGGTTACGTCATTATATCTATAAATTCTTTTATAGTCAAGTGATAAAAGTAAAAATTTTGTTATTTCATATTGTAAATTCCCTGTAATAAAGGATCTGTCATCAATTGTAAAAAGATCCCGCGGATGATTTATCATTATTCTATTATATGTTAATGTAGCTTTGATCTTATCAATAACCTTTGTGGCATCAACATTGATCCTCAGTGTTCCGTTATCAGGTCCTTCCAGATCTTCGTAGGACCCGCTGATCTTGATCTTATTAAAGATATTACCCGAAATCCCGCCAAAGATACCTTTTGATCTGTCAGTCGATAATCCAGCTTTTTTTTGTGCGGCCAAATACATTAATTTATCATATTTGCTTTTAGTGGTACCCAAGTAATCATATCTGTCAACCTCATAGGTATTGTCAAAATAATCAATGATAAAATCAGGTGAAATATTCCTGTATTCAAGATTGACCTTTATATCAAATAGAGTATATACATAAGCACCGGCAATAAAACCGTCACCTGCATTTATAAATTTCCCGTAACCTGTATAAACACCGGTTGTGAAGATGTTGAACTTAGTAATGGGTACATTTACATCAAAAGCAATGGTACTCAGTGTTTTCTTATCATATATCATCTCGGTAGATGTTGTTGCCGTTATTGTGTCATAGGTAGTATTGTAAACGACATTTGAAGGAGCCGATAGATCTCCTATATAGGAAAATCCCAATTGTGCCTTTTTAATAATTGGTATTGGTGCTTTTATCAGTGGTCTGAAAAATAATCTTGCACCTACAATTGAGGGATTGGAAAAATCGTTTATCATCGATTCAAATCCGAACATGCCGAAATCAAGGTCCACTTCAAGTCCCCTCTTCTCCTTATCAACAATGGGACTGTTAAAATAATTAGTCATAAATATTCCGGGAGTAATTGAAATTCCTCTTAAATTACCAAACCTTATGAACATTTTGGAATATTTTTTCCCGTAATTTATAAACCTAATTTTACGGATTATGCCTGAAAATGTGTTCCAATCCTCGGCATAAAATTTATTATCGCTGATATTATATTGCAATCTGAGGTCAAAGCCGAGAGAAACAGGTCCTATATTGAACTCAGGTGAAAGTGATGTAAAAAACCAGTACTGCTTTTCTCCCGGGTTATTTGGATCCGTTAGCACTTTAGGTCCGACAAATAGATTAAAAGCATTATTGATCACATCTTCACTGTTGAAAAAAGATGAAGCATTCGCATTTCCTAAAAACACTAAAATAATGAGGGCGAGAAAAAATACCTTTTTCATATAGGCCTCCTAATGTTTAATTTTAACTAAAAATCAAAGAAAAATCAAGTATAAAGAGAAAATATAATAACCACGGAGCACTAGTTTAGTTGAAAGTTGTGAATGGAAAGTTGAAAGTTGGAATACAATTGACAGTTGATAATTGAGAATTGACAATTAAAGAAGGAAAAAGTCATTCTGAACTTGATTCAGAATCTATTCCTTATTACTTTTGACCTTCGACTTTTGACTGATTTAATATAATAACCACTGGGCTCATAAAACAATTGACAATTAAAGAAGAAAAAAGTCATTGCGAGGGAATGAAATGACCGTCGCAATCTCATTTCATTCATTCCC
>CAYVPX010000168.1:0-3948 GCA_964453935.1 uncultured bacterium
GCTATTACAAATGTTGATTGGGCGGAGTTAAACAAGGATCCGGCTTTAAAGGTAAATGCCTTTTCCTTAAATACTCTTTGTGAAATATCACGGGAATTGGAATGTGAGCTTTACCACATTTCTACAGATTATGTATTTAATGGAAACAAAAATTCAAAATATAAAGAGAATGATTTTAGATCTAGTGTGAATTTTTATGGTTATACTAAAATAATGGCAGAAGAAATTATTGAAAAAAAATGTGAAAATTATAAGATATTGAGGGTGGCTTGGTTGATCGGGAAAAACCGAGAAACCCTTTTTGACAAGATATTAAAAAGTAGAAAAAAAAGAATAAAAATAATAGATGATCAAATTGGAGACCCTACTTTTTCAATATGGGTAAGTAATGTTATTAGTCAAATGGTAGAAATTCAGGCAGAAAATGGTATATATAACTTAACATCCAGTCAAGCAATATCAAGATATGAATTTGCTGAAATACTTAATAATAAATATTCCTTGGGCTTAGAGATCGAACCCATAAAGTCAAATGAATTGTCCCGCCCGGCCCTTAGACCGAAAAACAGCTCATTGGACAATAAAAAAATAACATCTATATTAAATTTAAAGCAATACGATCTTTTTGGGCAGATGGAACTTTATGATAAACAACAAATTAAATAATATAAGATTTACCAAAAAAATGATATTTAAAATGGTAATAAACACCATTGAATCGCATAGAAAGATAATAATCTCACAAAATGATAGACAGTTTATTCAAAGTGCTGTAAATATACTTGTAGATGTTTTAGGGAGTAAGTCTCGTATGGATAATACGCCCACTCCACTGCACTCAATAAATGTGGCACTGAAATGTATTTCATATTATAAACTCTATGATAAGGAAATGATCGTTGCAGCATTACTGCATGACATTGTTGAAGATTCTTATATATCCGTAGAAAAGGTTGAAAAAGATTTCGGTGCCGAGGTTGCATATTTGGTTGATGGATTAACAAAATTTAGTTTTGAAGAGGAAAATATTACCAAAGCCGAGCGTGAAGCCGCATCATTATTAAAGCTTATACTATACGCTCAAAAAGACATTAGGATTCTTCTCATAAAATTTGTGGATAGAATTGATAATTTGCAAAGTATTTATGCTGCCCAAGACATGCAGATCTATATTAAAAGTAAAGAAGCAGAGAAAATATATGTTCCCCTTGCCGATTTTTTAAGTGTATGGATCATTAAACAAAAGCTGGAAGATCTTTCATTTAAACTCATAAATCCTCGAATGGGAAATGAATTGTATGGTGAATTTTACAAATATAAACAAAAAATATTCAAGGGAAAAATACCAGAAAAATATATTAAAGAAAATGTGTTAAAAAAAATTTTAAGTGAATTGAAAAAGAAAAAGATCAAGGTAATAGAAACAAAATATAGAGAAAAAAGTCTTTATAGCATATATAAAAAACTCTCAGATAAAAATATTGTAAAATTAAATGACATACACGATCTTTTCGGGTTTAAGATCATTCTTGACAAAACCGAGGAATGTTACGAAGCACAGGAGATAATAAAAAAAATGTTTCCCAAGTATAGAAGAATTAAAGATTATATAAAAAAACCAAAGGATAATGGATATAAATCTATTCATATTGTTATACAAGATCCAAAATTAAAATTTTTAATAGAAGTTCAGATAATAACCGATGAGATGGAAGCAACAAATGAATATGGTGCAGCATCACATTCCCTATATAAGGGCTGGAATTTTGAAGAAAATCAGTTAGAAAATATTAATAAAATCTTTGCACTTTTGGAAAGCAGCTTCAGGCGTAAACAATTTTCAAACACAAGCTTTGACCTCTCTCTTTTTACACCTAAAAATGAACAAATAACATTGCCTGCTGGATCAACACTATTAGATTTCGCATATAAAATACATACTGATCTGGGTAATCACTGCAAGGAGGGAGAGGTTATAAGAGAAAAGAATGGTGAGACAAAAAAGATCATTATTCCATTTAACGGTCTTTTAGAGAATAATGATAAGATAAAAGTAATTACGGACCCTGATTTACATCCTGCCATTAATTGGTTATTATTTGTGAGAACCAGTAGTGCATATAAAAGAGTAAAAACGTGGCTGAAGCAAAATTATAAAACAGAAGAGATCATTACTATCTTGACGAAAGCAATTAATACAAATGAATTAAAAGAGAATTCTCCTATATATTCTGTAATAAGCAATGTATATGGAAATATTTATCCCAATGGCTTAAAAAAACTTAAAAAAAATCCGGTGATCGCACCTCTGAGTTTAGACTCCGTATATACTATTGTAAACGATGTTACAGAAGAGAATCTTATTGATTATGAAATTGCCGTATGTTGTAGTCCCCTTTTTGGCGAAGAGATCGTAGGAGTAAAAGAAAATGATCGCATTATAGTGCATAGAAAAGAATGTAATGAAATAATTAATAAAAAAGTTATACCTTTAAGTTGGAAGCCTAACATAGGTGCAAAAAAATGGGAAACAAGGATATATTTTTCTTTAATTAAACCCATTGGAAAAACGAAAGCCGAAAATAAAATAAGGAAATTGATAAATCCTGTATTAAATAAAAATAAACATTATTACACGGATCTTTCTTTAGAGTTTCGATATAAAGAGAACACAAACAATAAAAGAGAACGGAAGAAGGTTACTTCAGGATATATAATATTATTTATAAACAATACTATGCTTATTGATAATATTAGAAATATTATGCTAAAAGACGGTAGCTTTAATGAAATATTACCCAATTGTTGAGAACGATAAAAGTATTTACTTGTTTGAAACGCCCTTTTTAAGTGGTTTTACGACAAGGATTGGTGGTATATCTAAAGAAAATTTTGAGAGTTTTAATCTATATTATGGACGTGGTGATACAAAGGAAAATGTTCTGGAAAATTATAATATATTAAGAAAAAAAATAAATTTTTACGGACCAATAGTATTTCCTCAACAGGTTCATGGAAATAATATCTATATTCTTGAGAAGATTCCCCAAGATAATAAAATTATTGTCCCACAATGTGATGCGATCGTAACAAAGAAAAAAAATATTATGATAGGGGTAAAATTTGCCGATTGTGTACCTATATTGGTATACGGCAAAAACTACGCAGGTTTAATTCACTCTGGTTGGCAAGGAACATTAAAAAAAATTACATTAAAAACAATTGAAAAGATAGTAAAAAAAGGTGAAGATCCAAAAGATTTAAATTTGATCATAGGTCCCTATATTCATGAAGACAACTATGAGGTTGGGAAAGATATTAAAAAGATTTTTTTGGAAAAAGGCTTTAGCGAGAACAATTTTAAGGATAAAGGAAATAAGATCTTATTAAATCTTTCCAAAGCCGTTATTCAACCGGTGAAAGAAAAATTTTCAAATATAAATATTCAAAATATTGGTTTAGATACCTTTTCACAAAAGGAACTATTCTATTCTTATAGAAGGGATGGTGCAAAATGCGGGGAAATGGTAATGTTCTTTATTTTATAAAGAGGAGATAATGATGGAAGAAATTAAAAAGTATGAATTTGGAAAAATGCTTATAGGCAATAAGAAATATACAAAGGATTTAATAATTACTCCAACAAAGATCATAGAGAATTGGCGAAGGGGAAAATCACACTTACTAATATTAGATGACCTGGCAGAGGTAATGGATGAAATAGAAAGCTATAGATATTTTATTTGCGGTACAGGTTCATACGGTAGGATGAAGATATCTCAAGAAGTATTCAGTAAATTAAGAAACTTTGATATACTTTACTTTTATGGGAAAACAGGTGATATTGTAAGCCTGTTCAATGAAGCAATAAAAAGGGATAAAAATTTTGTTGCTGTTTTCCATTTGACATGTTGAAAAATAAACGTAAGAATTCAAAGGAATAACCAC
>CAYVPX010000169.1:0-3936 GCA_964453935.1 uncultured bacterium
AGATAGTGTAAAATATTTTCTGTTTTTTTGCAAATTATTTATTTTCATATTTTTCCTCCTCTATGTTTTGTTCAATGAAATTATTTTCACAACAAATATGATAAAAGAATCTATTGATTGATTCATCATTTTCAAAGCCATCAATTAACTTTGTTCTTCTCCGTATTTCCCTAAAAAATCTTTCTATTTTATTGTTTGTGGTAACAAATTTTCTATGATCAATATTAACATTAAAATATTTCAGCGTTTTATGAATATTTTTTAATAAATTTTTCACGGCATCTTGTTCATTTTCAATCCACTTTAATCTAAATTTTCTTAACTTTTTATAAAATTCTACTTTGGATTCCGTATCTTCATAGAGTTCTGAAAGATCTTTTGAAAACTCCTTTTTATGTTTTGATTTTTTTATCTTTTTTATACTATTTTGCATTTTATGATAAATGCAATGTTGAGTTGTAATCCAAGGATAGACAAGATTAATAGCATTAATAAGTCCTTGATTCTTATCATGTATTATTAGTTTAAGATTGTTACCTTTTAGTCCTCTTCTACGAGTTCTGTTTAAAAACTTAAACCATGTGCTTTCTTTTTCTCTATCAACGATCGTATAATCAATTAATTCTTTTATATAAGTTTTGTCTTCTCCATCCTTTTGTTCCTCTCTTATCCCGTAAATGGCTAATATTGCTCTTTTATGATGCTTCTTAAAGCCCTTTTTCGTTTCATAGACAGCATCGCAGTATAAATAAATATAATCATCTCTTATCTTTCTCTTATGATATTTCTCAATCTCACTATCAAAAGATGCAAGTATATTTGATATATTAGCTTTGGAAAAATTAATTGTTAGATGATCATTTAATACCTTAGAAGCCCTCCTTTCCGATAAACCTTGTATCACAAGAGATTTTATCATTCTTTCCAAATCAACCCCGTGATGCGAATATTTCTTCATTGTTTCCGGATAAAACTTTGAATCTCTAGTTTCGGGTATCCTTGCCGTTATCTTGCCAAATTTAAAAAATAAATTCTTATTATGAAATCCGCTGGAAATCGTTCTTCTTTTTTTACTTCGCTCGTATGAATCACAACCCTGATAAAGCTTCCTTTCTTCAAGCATAATGGCATTAACTAATGTTGTACCGAAATACAACATTTCATTTGTCATGAATTCTTCAAAATTTCCCTTGACTTTTTCAAATTCTTCACGTAGAATGTAATTGAAAGTTAATTTCATGGTATCCTCCTTTGGTTATGGTTTAAACTTTCTAAAGGGAGGATACCTCTTTTTCCCTTTAAAGTCAACTTGTTTAAATTTTTTCCCGCTTTCATATTTCCTCCTTTTTTATTTTCGCAGAAAATATTGGACACTATCAATTTTTTTATTCATTTGACATTGATTTTTAATTATGTTAAAATCATACTAAATAGAGGAGAGTTGTATGGCAAAACTTTATGAGTATCAGGGAAAAGAGATCTTAAAAAAATACAAGGTAAATATACCTAATGGAAGAGCGGTTGGGACTATAGACGAGGCTTTCACGGCAGCAAATGAGATAGGATATCCTGTTGTTGTGAAGATACAGACCTGGTCCACAGGCAGAGCTGCCATCGGTGGTGTAAAATTTGCAAACAATGATGCCGAATTGAAAAAAATAGCAGAAAAATTTTTAGGCATGAAAGTAGGAAATTATTCCGTAGAAAAAATTCTTATTGAAGAAAAATTAAATATAGTTCAGGAATTTTTTGCAGGATTTATTATAAACAGTGAGAAGAAAAAGCCCATGCTTTTATTTAGCACAAAAGGTGGTTCTGGTATTGAAGAGATTGCAAAGAAGTATCCAGAAAGCGTGTTTTCACATGAAATTGATGTTATAAAAGGATTAAAAGCATTTGAGATCATTCCCAAATTGATAAAAGCGGGACTTGGTAAAAAATTATTGAATAAAATGAGCTCAACAATTATAAATCTTTTTAAGGCAATGCGTGGTTCGGACGCAAGGTCGCTTGAGACCAATCCGTTGGTTCTAACGGAAGAAGGCAAGATCATCGCTGCTGATTCCCATATTGTTATTGATGATTACGGTGTTTTCAGACATAAAGAATTGGGTATTGAAATAGCAAGGGAATTTGACCGACCGCCAACAGAACTCGAAAAAATAGCATATTTTGTTGAGAAAAATGATTATCGCGGAACATTTTATTTTTTCCAGATGAACGAGAATCCTGATCCCAATGATAATCCCATTGCTTTCCACGGTGCCGGTGGCGGCGGGTCAATGATGTCAATGGATGCTGTTGCAAAAAAGGGATACAAGATTGCAAATTTTTGTGATACCAGTGGTAATCCTCCTGCATCAAAGGTCTATAAAGCCGCAAAGATCATCCTTTCACAACCCAATACCCTAGGATATTTTGCTTCCGGTTCAGGTGTTGCATCTCAGGAACAATTCCATTCAGCTCGCGGTTTTGTAAAGGCATTTTTGGAAGAGGACCTTGATATTCCCGCAGTATTGCGACTTGGGGGAAATTCCGAGGATATTGCCATTGATATATTGAACAAATATTTAAAGGATCTCAATGTGAAGGTTTTAGGTTACGGAAAGAATGATTCACCTGATTCCTGTATGAATAAATTGGAAGAGTTGATCGAAGAAAACGGCAGAAAACCACACAAGGTAAGAAAGATTGTTGAAAAAGACCTTTCACAATACGATTATAAATTTGAGACCATGACAGGTTCAATTAATGTGAACCATGAAATATGCAAGTCATGCCAAAGCAAAGCTTGTGTTGAAAGCTGCAAATATGATGTTTTGAAATTGGAAAATGGTGTTCCTGTTCTTGCCATTGAGCAAGCAGATGCCAAAAAGGGAAAATGTGTTGAATGTCTTGCATGTGAAATAGCATGTAATTTTGAGGGTGAAAAGGCATTATATATTCATTTACCCATTGACGGCTTGAAAGAGTACAGATCTAAAATTACAAAGGAGTAAAAAATGTCCATTTTAATAGATGAAAAAACAAAGGTGATCATTCAGGGTATTACGGGAAGAGAAGGAAGAAGCAGATCAAAGTTAATGGTGGAATACGGTACAAATGTCATAGGCGGTGTAACCCCGGGAAAAGGCGGACAAGAAGTCAGTGGGGTTCCAGTTTTTGATACGGTTCAAGAGATAGTCGAAAAATATAACGGTGTTGATGCTTCCGCCATCTTTGTCCCTGCACCATTGGTAAAGGATGCTGCCATTGAAGCAATTGTTGCCGGTGTGAAATTGATACTCATTGTTCCTGACCGAGTGCCTGTTCATGATGTTCTGGACATTGCCGCCTACGCAAAAGAATACGGTGCAAATTTTATAGGACCTAATACTTTGGGAATTCTTTCGGTTGATAAAGCCGTTATGGGAATGATCGGCGGTAAGGCAAAATCTGCTAAAGAATGGTTCAAAAAAGGGAATGTAGGTGTAACATCAAGAAGCGGAGGGATTACTTCCGCAATGTCATATTATTTAGGTCAAAATGGAATTGGACTTACAACAATAGTTCACGTTGGCGGTGATTCGGTTATAGGTCTTCCTCATAATGAGATAGTAAAACTTTTTCAAAAGGACCCCGAGACAAAGGCAATTGTTATGTTCGGTGAGATCGGTTCCTCACAGGAAGAAAATGTTGCAAAACTCATTGCATCAGGTGAGGTTACAAAACCCGTTGTTGCCTATATTGGCGGAAAAGGTGCAAAGTCAGGAACAAGATTTTCACATGCCGGTGCAATTGTTGAAGGTAATAAAGGAACATACGAGGGCAAGGTAAAGGCATTAAAGGAAGCAGGTGCTCATGTTGTTGATTCCTTCCTTGACATTCCAAAGGTAGTTAAGGAGGTCCTTTCCACCTTAGAGTAATATTTCTAAATTTATAGTACGATAGTTCCAA
>CAYVPX010000170.1:0-3866 GCA_964453935.1 uncultured bacterium
CATAAAAGCTGTGTTTCCTGTGTTAATCATGATTTCTCCTATATAATTGATGCAATTTTATAATCTTCATCATGTCTCGAAAATTATTTTAAAATCACCGAATCGATTATTTCTTGCGGTAATTTATAACTTTTCAAATATTCTTCTCTTTCTTTATTTAGAGTAGCGATCCATCGTTTATATATATCCATTTTATTATTTTTTTCAAAAAATACCCTTGGATTCAATATTTCTTTAGGTACCTTTGAAATAAGTTCGGCATTTTCCAGAGCAGCAATATCAACAATAAAATATCCGAAATCGGGATCTTTTTTCCATTTAATATTATTTGATATCATTGCTTCTATCATTGCAGAAGAATGTCTGATCTTTACCTTTAATGCTGTTCCGGCTTTTACATCATTAGCATCCCCGCCCACAAATCCGGTATTCATTAACCATGTAATAACATTAGGCATTGTGGCAAGCAATTTTCTAAATCTATCCGCCTGAAGTCCCATTTGCCTCGGGAAAAACGGTTGCGTAAATGGAGATCTGGTTCTGCCTCTTTCTTTTCCGGCAGCAGATGTTTTTGTTGTTTCTCCCAGCATAAAATAACCTGCTGCCTGCGCCGGTGATGCAAATTTTATAATTCCCGGCATGGCGGCGTCAGAACCCTCATCTCGGTTAAGCATACCCAAATATTTTATAGGTGGAATATTATGCAGATCAGCAGCATCCTGAATGGCATACATTGGAATTATTGAACGACCGTTCTGTGTCCAAACCACAAAATCCCAACCGTCCTTAGGAACGCCCCATTTATCTACAACATCCTCTGCCTTTACCTCGCCGTTTATATATTTCTCAATATTCTCCCTGGGAGCACCTGTGAAGATCAAAGTATCTTTATATAACTTTACATCCTCAGTTGTAAGGATACCTTTTGAAAAATCAAAAAATCCGTCCTTGTCCTGATAAACATTTTCCAGCCAGGCATTGGGGTTTATTGTTCCATTGTAAATCGTGGGTTCGCTCTCTTCTTTCAATCCGTATGTTTTTGCAAAACAACCGTTCTCGGTAATTGAAATATAACCCTTTTCCCATAATGTTATCATATCATCCTGAATGGGCTGGGTCAATTCCCCTTGTTTGGAAAAGGTTGTAGTGGTTTTTCCCGTACCGGATAAACCCAAAATACCGATACTGAAAACTTCATCGCCAACCTTTACCTTTTTGGCGCCGGCATGCAGAACAAGGGCTCCTTTTTGATACATATAGTCATTGAGCATTCTAAGTTCACCTTTCTTACTCTCACCAAAATAATCAGGTCCTATAACATATGTTGTATAATTTTTAAGATCAACTAAGATAGCCTGTTCACCTTCCATTTGCGGTGCTTTGCACTCTGCTGTAAAAACCAAACGGAATACGGGCTGAAATGGTGCAGCCAATTGTTTTTCTGTTTCAACATCTTCTCTGGGAAAGAGAAGAACCTGCTGCATACCGGCAATATTTGCACCGTCAGGGGTAAAGAGAAATTGGACTGCTGTCGCCTTTTCTCCAAGACCTATATAACCCTGAAGTTCAATAAGGTTACCCTTGTTTTCAATATATTCTCTTTGGTGATTCACCAATAATTGTGCCTTTTCAGGATCAATTACCCTGGATGAATATTGATCCTTATTTACAGGATCATCTATGATATAGGTCCTTTTAGCCATTCTTGCCTTATTTCTTGTTATTTTGTTTAAATTCTTATAATATGAAACAAGCATATTTGGTGAAGATTTCATGGCAAATTCTCTTAGCGCATCTTGAGTTGGATTTACAATATACTTTACATTGTAAGGATGCAATTTCTTAGCTGGTTCATTACCTTTGTATCTCATGGTAACCTCCAAAATATAAATATCTGTATGATAACACTTTAAATTTTATAGTCAAGAATTAAATATATAATTTTTTCTTAATCTTATGATCTCATCTCGGATTTTTGCCGCTTCCTCAAAATTGAGTTCCGCTGCAAGGCGATCCATGGCTTTTTTTAACTTTCTTATCTTTTTATCCAGTTCTTCAAGATTCGAAATATTTTCGGTCTTACCAAAGGTAATGCCATCTTTTATTTTTGAAATAATGGTCTTTGGCGTTATATTGTGAACCTTATTATAATCCATCTGATGCTTTCTTCGTCTTTTGGTTTCATCAATTGCTTTCTTCATTGAATCAGTAATTCTATCAGCAAAAAGTACAACTTTTCCATTCACATTTCTTGCCGTTCGCCCTATTATTTGAATAAGTGCTCTGTAACTTCTTAAAAACCCCTCTTTATCCGCATCGAATATTACAACAAGTGAAACCTCGGGAAGGTCAATACCTTCTCTTAAAAGATTAACACCAATTATTATATCAATAACATCTTGCCTTAACATCTTTAATATTTTATACCGTTCAATCGTTTCTACTTCAGAATGCAGATATTTTACCCTGTAATTCAACGAGATTAAATGATATGTAAGTTCTTCTGACATCTTTTTTGTCAATGTTGTGATCAAGACCTTTTCTCCACGTTTTAATACCTGCTCAATGAGTTCCAAAAGCTTTTCCATTTGATATTCTGTAGATTTAACCTCTATTTCGGGATCCAGGAGACCCGTTGGACGAATAACCTGTTCCACCACTTCGCCTTGTGCCAGTTCCAATTCAAAATCACCCGGTGTGGCGGAAACAAAGATTACCTGTGAAACCTTTTTTAAAAATTCTTCAAATTTTAAGGGTCTATTGTCAAATGCAGATGGCAGACGAAATCCATAATTAATAAGATTTTCCTTTCGCGAATGATCCCCGTTATACATACCTCTTAACTGCGGTAAGGTTACATGAGATTCGTCAATTATATATAAAGCATTTTCGGGAAGATAGTCCAATAATGTCATTGACGGAGCACCGGGTTTTCTCAGATCAAAATACCTTGAATAATTTTCGATACCTTTCGTATATCCCATTTCTTGGATCATCTCAATATCATACAGTACCCTTTCTCTAACACGCTGAGCTTCGATAAATCTTCCGTTTTTTAGAAAATACTCTTCCTGATCTTTCATTTCTTCCTTTATCTTGGCAAGTATTTTTTCCATTTGCTTATCACCTATGAGGTAGTGCTTTGCAGGAAAAAGTTCAATGGAATCAAGCTCTTCATAATATTCCATTTTCAAGGGATCAAAATAAACAATACGCTCGATCTCATCATCAAAAAGTTCTATCCTTATTGCACGTTCCTCATACATTGGAAAAATATCTATGGTATCTCCTTTCACGCGAAATTTACCCTGTTGAAAAAGATAATCATTTCTCTCATACATTATGCTCACAAATTTTCTCAAAAGAGTGAATTTATCAATATGTGAATTCTTTTTAATTGTAACCTTCTTTTTTTTATAAAGCTCAGGTGAACCCAAACCGTATATACATGATACGGAAGAAACAATAATGGTATCTTCTCTTGTGAGAATATCATGTGTCGCAACATGTCGTAAACGGTCGATCTCCACGTTGATGGCAGCATCTTTTTCAATGAACATATCCTTTTCGGGAATATATGCTTCGGGCTGGTAATAGTCATAATATGATACAAAATAATTAACACGATTCTTTGGAAAAAATTCCTTGAATTCAGAATATAATTGTGCAGCTAATGTTTTATTATGCGAAATTACAATAACAGGTCGCTGGACCCTTTCGATGAGATTGGCAATCGTAAATGTCTTTCCGCTTCCAGTAATACCCATTAAAACCTGGTATTTTTTATTTTGCTTTAAACCCTCATATAATTTTTCAATGGCATCAACTTGGTCACCTTGCGGTTTAAAATCAGCAAAAACCTTGAA
>CAYVPX010000171.1:0-2471 GCA_964453935.1 uncultured bacterium
ACAACGCCTTCCGTTTCTTTATCCTCTTTGAACATTTTCAGAAGATCGATGAATCTACTTCCAATAATTGGATCCCCGCCAATACCGATAACCGTGCTTTGACCGAATCCACCATTAGTTAAACTGTAAACCACTTCATACGTTAAGGTTCCGCTTCTTGAGATAACTCCGATATTACCTTTTTTACATATATTTCCCGGAAGGATTCCCATTTTCGCTTCTCCGGGGGTAATAAGGCCCGGACAATTGGGGCCAATGATTGTTATATTTTTACCTTTAATGTAATTCTTAACCTTCAACATTTCAAGTACGGGTAATCCTTCGGTTATTATAACAATTAACTTAATATTTTCTTCCACTGCTTCCCATACCGCATCTACAGCAAATTTTGGTGGAACAAATATAATTGTCGCATCTACCGGAAGTTCTTTTTTTGCAGCATAAACAGAATTAAAAACGGGTTTGCCTTCAATGATCTCTCCGCCTTTTCCGGGGGTTACACCGCCGACAATATTCGTACCATAATCTATCATGGATTTGGTATGGAACGACCCGTCTCTTCCTGTGATCCCCTGAACAATAACATTTGTATTTTTATTTAATAAAATAGACATATTAATCTCCTACTATGGATACAACTTTTTTAACTGCTTCCTGCATTGATGTCGTACTTTCCAATCCCAATTTATTTATTATTTCAACACCTTCTTTCTCATTGGTACCCGTGAGTCGGATAACAATAGGTATCTTAATGTCAAGCTTTTCCAAAGCAAGTTTAATTCCATTTGCAATATCATCACAACGAGTAATCCCTCCGAAAATATTGAAAAGAATAACCTTTACTTTTTTATCTTTTGTAATGATCTTCAAAGCATTTATAACTTTATTAGGATTCGATGAGCCTCCGACATCAAGGAAATTAGCCGGATCTCCGCCAAAGTACTTGATCATGTCCATTGTAGCCATTGCCAAACCGGCTCCGTTAACAATGCACCCGATATTTCCGTCTAATTGAACAAAACTTAATCCGAAAGATTTTGCGTCTCCCTCATCTTTTGTAAGATCGTCGTAATTTTTAAACGAATCCATGTCTTTTAGGAATGGAACACCACTATCGTCAATGACTACCTTGGAATCAAGAGCAATTATTCTGTTTCCCGTAATAATAACCAACGGGTTGATCTCAACCAAGCTTAAAGACAGGTCATTGAACATTTTATACATCTTGTGAAGGATATGAATGAATTGATACTTGAGATTTTTATCTTCAACACCAAGATGTTCAAAAAATCTACCATAATGATAAGACTTTAATCCGATTAAAGGATCAATATCAAGTTTAAGTATGGCTTCCGGATTATTCTTAGCTACATTTTCAATCTCTACGCCACCCTCGGATGATGTAATAAGTGTAATTTTTTCATTATTTCTATTCATCATAAAGGAGAGATATATTTCTTTTTCAATACTCATTCCTTCTTCAATAAGGACCTTATGAACCGTATAACCCTTAATATTCATACCGAAGATTGAATTCAAAACAGGGTCCACTTCTTCCATATTATGAATAAGTTTAACACCGCCTGCTTTTCCTCTACCACCGATCAAGACCTGAGCCTTAACCACAACAGGAAGAATAGAATCTTTAATAATTCCCCTTGCTTCATCCGGTGTTTTTGCAACTTTACCCTTAGGGATAGGGATTTGATATTTTGCAAACAATTGTTTTCCCTGAAATTCATATAGTTTCATATATTTACCTCACATAATCTAAAACAAAAATATTTTTATTATAATCTTCGAGCAGCTCCTTGTTAATATTCAAGGTATGTACCTTGCTGTAATTGCTGAATAAAGATAAAAAATTATTAATATTGTCAATATCAAAACCCAATTTATCTGTTTTATAATGCATGGGAATAACTATTTTGGGTTCAAGTATCTCGATTATTTCAAATGCTTCTTTATAGTCAATAGTAAATGTTCCACCAATAGGAATTAAAATAATATCTGCATTTTTTAATTTTAGTAAAATATTTTCATTGGGAATAGTACCCTGATCTCCAAAATGTATAACCGTAATATTAGAAGGAGTAATGAACTTACCGATAAGATTTTCTCCTCTAAGGGCTCCTTGTTTATCATCATGGAATGACTTTATCATCTCTATCTTAAAACCTTTTTCTTGATATACCCCTTCTTTGTCAATTATTACGGGATTGCCACCTATGGTGTGAATGCCATAATGATCCTCATGCTTATGTGATGCCGTAACAATATCGGCATCCTCGTTAATAGGATCATATTTTACTGCACCATCGTAGGCGCCATGAATATAAGGATCCGTTATGAGTTTGGTCTTATCAAAAAGAGAAAAAGAAGAGTGTCCGTACCATATTATTTCCATACATACCTCCTTTAGCCGTTCTTTCTATCCCAATCATATGGAATCTTTTCAGTATTCCATGGTA
>CAYVPX010000171.1:2571-3801 GCA_964453935.1 uncultured bacterium
GCTTTTACAACGCTCGGATAAGCCGTAGTTATATAGACCTGCCCGAACTTTGAATATATTTCATCATCACTTCTTAAAATTTCCATTAATCTGCCTCTTTCATCTGTATTCCATTTTAAATTTTTTATTTCAACACCGTCAATCATCTCTTCCCCCTAATATTATCTTAGAATTATCCCCAACCATAAGAGAGATGGAAGTAGCCATCTTCTTAACACTTTTGATCTCAACATTTTTACCAAGCAGGGAATGGTCAACCCTTCCTCGGATATTCTCCAATTTTCCGTTTTCAAGGATAATTGAATACTCTACCTCACAACCGTTTAAGGAACATCCGTTGTTGATAGAGGTATATGGTCCAATATAACAGTCCTTGATAAGGGTATTATCCCCTATTATTACTGGTCCCCTAATAATGCTGTTGGAAATTATACAATTCTTACCAATCTTAACCCGTCCCTGAATACTCGTATCTTTTTTTATATTACTTTGGATTTCATTTTTAATGTCACTGTCGAGGATAATCCTGTTGGCTTCCAGAAGATCCTCCAGCTTTCCGGTGTCTTTCCACCAGCCGGTAACAAAAGAATGGCCCACCTTGAATTTAGCGTCTATAAGGTTCTGTATCGCTTCCGTGATCTCATATTCTCCCCTATGTGAAGGTTTTAATTTATCAATTATGGGAAATATCTCTTTATTGAACAAATAAATACCGCATAGTGCAAAATGAGATGGCGGGTCCTTAGGCTTTTCTATGAGCTTTACGACCTTTTTATTTTTGAATTTGGCAACACCGAAAAGTTCGGGATGTTTTACCTCAGTTAACAGTATCTTGCAATCAAGTTTTTTCTTTTTG
This sequence comes from uncultured bacterium, assembly GCA_964453935.1. GTDB lineage: Bacteria > AUK180 > AUK180 > AUK180 > AUK180 > AUK180. The sequence goes on from CAYVPX010000171.1 coordinate 3,428, forward strand.
AAATCATTAACAAAACCCTTAAGATCTTCATGTAAAAGATTGTCTCCGAGATAGAGAATAAAATCATCATTATTTAAATAATCCTTTGCGATCTTAACGGCATGAGCAATACCCAGAGGTTCTTTTTGATGAATATAGGTGATCTTAATTCCCCACCTTTTTCCGTTGCCTACAACCTCTTTTATCTCTTTTTTCGAATCCCCTACAATGATCCCCACATCCTTGATACCGACTCTTACTATCTGTTCTATACCGTAGAAAAGAACGGGTTTATTAGCAATGGGTATCAATTGTTTTGAAGATGTATAGGTAATAGGTCTTAAACGCGTTCCTTTCCCACCGCTTAGCAAGAGTGCTTTCATCTTTACTCCTTT
>CAYVPX010000172.1:0-3793 GCA_964453935.1 uncultured bacterium
TATGTATTATCAAAAACGGGAAAAATAATTGTCGTTGGGTGGTAAAAATAATTGTCGTTGATCAAAATAAAATAATACTTGAAAAAAAACTGATTTTTTATTATAATTTTTAAATGGAGAACATATGAAAAAGCTATTTTTAATTATTTTTCTTTCATTGTTTTTGTTAGTATTTGCTAAGAGTGATCTTGAGCATGTGATCATTCTGCACACAAATGATATTCATGGTGCTATTGGCCCTGCTACTGCATTTTGGATGAACCCTGAATTCCCACCGAAACTTGGAGGTGCCGCTTCGATCACTACTTTAATAAAAGAGGTCAAGAAAAATGCGGAGAAATCCGGTGCCAAGGTAATTGTCTGTGATATTGGCGATATTTGGCAAGGAACACCGGTAGGGGAGAGATCAAAAGGTCAAGCACTTTTGGATTTTTTTGAATCTGCCGGATATGAGTTCTGGATACTTGGAAATCATGATTTTGACAAAGGTGTTGCTGCTGTTAAACATTTGGTAGAATCCTCCAAAATCCCTGTATTATGTGCTAATCTTGTTGATACTGAAACAGGTGAAATACCCGCATGGAAAAATCTTCAACCTTATATAATATTTAATCTTGGCGATGTAAAGATTGGTATTATTGGTGTTATTACAGATGATATGCCTACATTGGAACCGAAAAATAACCTCATAGGTGTTGGTTTTAAATTAACTGCAAGTACTCTGATGGATTATAGAGATAAATTAAAAAAAATGGGATGTGATATTATTATTGATGCCGGTCATACGGGGATCTCATACCATGTTCCTGAAAAGTATCCTATTCTTATTAACTATGAAAAGGAAGCTATGGCAAAAGGTTTAAAATATGGAACAAAGGCGTTTGTAGAATATATTTATAAACAAAAGGGCTACGGATTGCAGGATCAGGATATTGCAGAACTTGTCCCAGGTTTAGATGTTATTTTAGGAGGGCATTCACATACGGGACTTTATCCTCCTTATGAAGATCCGAGAAATCATACACTTGTTGTTCAGGCATATTCACATGGATCAGCGCTTGGCAGATTGGATCTGTATATTGATAAAAAATATAAAAAAATAGTAAAATACGGTGGTACAAATTACACTCCTTTCGAAGATAGCTCACGCCCGGATCCTGCTGTTAAAAAGATGATAAACGGCTATATAAAAGAATATGAAAGTGATCTTCAACAAATTGTTGGGGTTGCGAGGAAGCCTGTTCTAAGGGGTAATGACGAAACAATCCTCGGAGATCTTATTGCAGATGCGATGCGATATAAATATAAAGCTGATTTTGCTTTGTTCAATAGAGGTGGAATGCGAGCTGATATTCCAGCAGGCGAGATCACAGGTAAGGATATTTATAAAGCATTACCATTTGGAAATACCTCAGTTATTATTCATATTAGTGGTGCTGATCTTATTAAAATATTACAAATAGGATTTTCAGGTAAAAGAAGAGATACCAATATATCAGGTGTAAGGGTTGTTTATAATCCTGATTTCAATACAAAAAATAAACTTTGTAATGCTACCTTTGTTGATGGTAGTCCTATTATTTTGGATAAGAAGTATACGATGGTAACATCAAATTATTTAGCCGCCGGTGCAGTAGGGTATCATATATTGAAAGACCGCCCGCAGGACAATACTTTCACCCCTATACGGGTCGCATTAACGGACTATATTAAATTGAAAAGTCCCTTGGATGCCAATCTCGACGGCAGGATAAAACGGGACAAAACAGCTGTTATGGATAAAACATTTAAAAAATTGTTAGATAAAATAGTTATTGAGGAAAAGAAAGAACAAACGGAAAAGAAGAAAGAGATGATGTATAAATAAATTATTTTGAAAAAAATAGTATATAATGACCTTCAACAGAATTTAATAGAATTTCCGGTAAAATCCGATGTTATTTCCATTGGCAGAAAGCCTGACAATGACATTGTATTAACTGATATTTTTGTATCAAGAAATCACTGTGAAATATATTATGATAATGATGATTATTATATATTGGACAAAAAAAGTAAATTCGGCGTTATTGTAAATGGTAAAAAAGTTGATAAAGCTAAATTAACCTCCGGAGATGAAATCAAGTTAGGAAATACTATTTTATATTTTTTGGATGAAAAAGATTCTTTAAGCAAGAAAAAAAGAAATGATAAAATGGCTTCCTTTGATCCTTTAAATGAACTGGAAATAATGGTATCTTCATATGATGAAGAGGATGATAGATTTAGTGATATTAGGGAAATATTGGGTAAAATAAAGGTTAAAGAAATAGAGATCGGTCGCCGTTTGAAGAACTATGAATTGATGTATAAGGTAGGAACCATGATCAACTCTATTTTTAATATGGATGTACTTTTAAAAATAATAATGTCCCTTGCATTGGATGTTGTCAATGGTGATTTTGGGTTTATTTTTATAATCGATCAAGATGGTTCCTATAAGTATGTAACAAAAAATATTAATTCTCCCGATGAATTAGTTTTGAAAGATCATATTAAACGTTTGGAAAAGGAAAAGAAAACCTTTATACTAAAAGACGGAGATATTAAAAAACTCAATTTAAAAAATGTAAATTCACTTATTGTAAATCCTCTTCTAAGTAAAAATCAGGATCTATTGGGCGCTATTTATATTGGAAAAAACGAGCTTTCCAATGCTTTTAACAATGAAACCATTGAATTTTTGGAGATATTTTCCTCATATGTTGGTATTTCAATTGACAATTCCTTGTTGTTTCAAAAAATTAAAAAGGAAGAAGACATCAAAAATAATTTGAAAAGATATTTATCTGATCAAGTTGTGGAAACGATTTCAGAAGAAACAACATTACAGCTTGGTGGTAAGGAAGAGGATATTAGCGTAATGTTCATTGATATAAGAAGCTTTACACCACTTTCGTCCAATTTGGAAGCACAGCAGGTAGTAGAAATTCTCAATTCTTTTTTTACTTTTGTCAGTGAATATATTTTTAAATATAACGGTACACTTGATAAATTTATTGGTGATTGTGTAATGGTAATTTTTGGTGCACCCATTCAATCTAGTAAGCATGCTGATGAAGCTGTCCAATGTGCATTGGATATAAAAAAGGCATATTTAAAAGAGTTTAAGAAATCAATAAAAAAACGATTTAAGATTGATATGGATATTGGTATTGGGATTAATTCCGGCATTGCTATTGTTGGTAATATTGGAACACCGAAAAGAATGGATTTTACTGCAATTTCCGATACTGTGAATGTTGCAGAAAGAATTGAAAGTGTATCAAAAAATAGTCAAGTTCTAATATCACCTTGGACAAAGGAAAAATTGAAGGGTAAATATAAAATTGAAGAGGTCGGTGAAAAGCAATTAAAGGGTAAGGCAAAGCCCATAATGGTTTACGAGGTCAAATAAAATGGATAAAATTTTAATAATCGGTTCGGAAGGTTTTGTAGGAACATATTTGCGAAAAAAATTGTCACTGTCAAAGAACAAAATATATTATAGTGATGTTCTATATAAAAATGAAAAAACATATTTTAAAATGGACATTACGGATTTTGAGGAGACAAGGGCGGTTATAAATAAAATAAGACCTAATGTCGTATTTTTCCTTGCCGCCCAGAGTTCAGTGAAAAAATCCATTGAGAATCCGCAATATACTTTCAGGATAAATGTTGAGGGTTTGATAAATGTTTTAGAATCATTGAAAGGTCTTAAAACAACCCCGTATTTTATTTTTGTTTCGACTATTGAGGTATATAATTCAAA
>CAYVPX010000173.1:0-3762 GCA_964453935.1 uncultured bacterium
TATTTCGGCAATATTTTATAATAATGAAAATGAAAAGAAGGTAGCAGAAAAATTAATCAATATACTGAAGAAAAAGGGATATGATGTTGTGACAAAATTGTTTCCCGTGAGTAGATTCTGGAAAGCAGAAGAATACCATCAGGACTACTATAAAAAACATCACAAAACCCCTTATTGTCATATCTATAAAAAGAAATTCTGAAGTAAATAGCCAGTTCAAGCAGCATCACTTTTTATATCTGATTGTATTTCAAGTTTTGACTTTGGACTACTATAAAAAGCAAATTGTTAATTAAATAATAAGTATTAGTTCAAAAGTTCCGCGTGTTTTTTCTGAATGGTATCTGCCATTTCATCTAATTTCGCAAGATCTTCCTCTTTTGGATAACCTTTAATCAGAACAGGTTCGATCAATTCAACCTTTAAATTAGGAATAGTATTTTTAATTATATCTACTGCCCTGCCACCCCAACTGTATGAGCCGATTATTGACGCAAATTTTAATTTGGGACGCAAAGCATTTGCCAAATAAGCTGCATAAGCAGCCATTGGGTGAGGACCAGCAAGAACTGTAGGTGTTGCAAGAACCAATGTGGCTGCATCCACCAACGCCATTGCCAATTGACCTATATCAACCGTTGCAAGATCAAATCTCTTTACCTCAATACCTCGATCGATCAAGGCATTTACAAAATGATCAACCATTTTAGCAGTGCTGCCGTGCATGGAAATATAAGGAACAACGACCTCGTTTTTAACCTTAGTAGAAACCCAATCTTTATAAGCATCTATAATTATACTCGGTTTATCATACATCAATCCGTGACTTGGAGCAATAATATCAATGTCATACTGTTCTATCTTTTCAATGTTCTTTGAAACAATATTCCTGAAAGGCATCATTATTTCAGCATAGTAACGTTTTGCATCAGAAACAACCTTCGCCTCTTCCTTTACAAAAAAATCACTTGACGCAATATGCGAGCCGAAAAAATCACATGAAAATAATATCTTGTCTTCTTTTAAATAGGTTACCATAGTTTCCGGCCAATGTACCCATGGCGTATAGGTGAATTCTAATGTTTTATCTCCCAAAGATAGATTTTCCTTATCCTCGACTGTTTTAACTTTATCTTCTGAAACAAGTCCGAAATCCACAAGAAATGTCTTGCATTTCGGTGTACAAACTACGGTTGCTTCCGGATATTTTTCCAAAACAAATGGAATGGAACCTGAGTGGTCTTGCTCAGCATGATTTGCAATAATATAATCGATCTTTTTTACATTCAATTTTTCTAAATTCTCAAAAAGTATATCTTTTTTCGCTGGATCCACAGTATCTATTAAAGCGGTCTTCTCACTACCCTTAATAATATAGGCATTATAGCTTGTACCATCCGGCAACGGGATCAAATTATCAAAGATCTTTCTATCCCAATCAATTGCACCCACAAAGTGAACATTTTCTTTTATTTTTTTTATACTCATATAAGCTCCTTTGAATAATATTTATTATATCATAAATTTTAAAAACTGCAAGTATTTATATAGATCTTTCCTTTCAAATGCCATATCATGGGAATATATGTTGGTGCGATTAGAATATCACTATTCTTGATCCTACTTTGAACATCGGGAAAGTAAATATCCTGACAAACAAATAATTTCAATCTATACCCCTTGTAGATAAATATATGCTTTTGCTTCTTTATCTTATTATACTTTGGCTCTAAAAATAGAACCGGATGTTTCTTTCTCACAAAAAGAGCATTATCTTTTGTCATAATACTCGCCCAGCTTTCAATTCTACCATGATCATTTTTTGTGAAACCAAAAGCAAGAAAGCCGTTATTTCTAAAGTAATCCTTAAAAAGTTCCCTTATTATTTTCTCATCTTTTTGAAAATCACGCCTAAAAAAATATTCGGGCAGGATAACACCGTCATAACCTTTTAAGGAATTGAGATATTTTACAACTGAAACACCTCTATCAATTTTAGGTTTTATTATTTTCAAATTATTTTGCGGGAAATGTCTAATAGGTATCAATAATAAAATAACCAATGTAATAAGTGCATAATATAATCCATGGCGGGAATTTCGCAGAATAAAAATAAGAAATGAAAAGATCAATGATACCCCGTAAAAACCAATGGTAAATTTATTAAAGAATAAACCATTTATGGGATAACTTATTAAAATAGGAGGGAAAATATCCATTTTTATAAAGATAAACTCAATAAAGGGCAAAAATAATATCAATAATAAACTATATTTTCCCTTCAAAAATACAAGCAAAAGAAAGTATATCGTGTAGAAAAAATATATTCCTAAAAATGGTATAAAGAATTTTATACCAATAACATTATGTGTCCAATACATTGATATAAAAAGGAGCAAGAAACTGGAAACAATGGTAACTATTTTATTTTTCGACTTAATTAGGAAGTAGAGCATTAAAAAGAAAAAGAGATAATAAAATATCTCATTCCCATTGTGAAACATTCCTGCTAAAACAGCAAAGACCAGTACCAAGAAATATTTGTAATTAAATTGCTTACTGACCAATTAAACCTTTTAGGTCCATAATTGTAGATTGATCGGAGACAATAACCTTTATCTTACTTGACAGTTTATCAACATATAAATATTTTATATAATTCGGACTGCTTTGTAATGCTTTATTGATAATAGTGATCTTCTTTGCTTCACCTTTGGCTTCAATTTGCTTTCTTTCCGCTTCTTTTTGCTCTTTTTCCAGAACATATTTCATCTTTTGCGCTTGTTGTTGGGCAATTTGTTTTTCCTCTATGGCATTTTGAAATTCTTTTGGAAAAGCAATATCTCTTAATAACAATCTATCAATAACAATTCCTTTATCAGACAAAGCGGATTTGATCCCATTGAATAGAACATTTTGAACATCATTTCGCTTGGTGGAGTAAAGTTCCATAACACCATATTGTGAAACTGTGTTTCTAATAAGAGAACGGATCGCCGGTCTAATGATCTTTTCTTCATAATCCTTTCCAATGGTCTTATGAAGTTCAATTATTTTATTAGGATCCAATCTGAACCATAAGGTAAGATCAACTCCAACTTGAAGTCCTTCTTTTGTAGGCGACCATACGGAATCATCGCCGTATTTTTTACCTTCATCTTTTGAAACCGACATGGTGTACTCCTGAATTCTTACATTATACTTTGTAAATGTGTAAATAAATGGAAATACAACATGGAACCCTTGTTCCATTGCAGAAAGGTTGCCCTTCGTAGAGAGTTTATTAAATTTAATCACAACTTCTCCGGGATGTACAATAACTATCCCTGCACTAATAATAGAAATTAAAACAATTAAAATAACAGTAATGCCTATTAAATAACCTTTGACAGAATTTTTCATAACCTTGACCTCCTTATTCTTCAAAATTCTTTTACCGGGTGAATATCCCATATAAATAAAAACACCGATGATAATAATAATTAAAAAAAGCAACAATCCCATTTAATCCTCCTTTGTTAATTCAAATATTAAAAATGATTCATTAAATATTCCGTTAATACCGAGAAAAGTCGGGTTATAATTCGACCTTTTAAAGGCATCTATTTCTGTATAAACTTTTGTATTTTTTAAATAGAATATGGCAGGATCCGAACCGGACATAGTAAAGTGTTTTGGATAATCTAAAGCCCTTTTTGATATGCTTATTGGAGAAATGATATCAATCCCTTTGGTGCAAAGCTCGGCAATAAATCCTACTGT
>CAYVPX010000174.1:0-3736 GCA_964453935.1 uncultured bacterium
ACAATTAATAATAGAAAAATTATAAAATGAAATTCCTGCACCATTTAAAATACTTAATATAGCTCTACATCCTTTTTTTCCTTATTTTTGCGAATATAATCGCAAAACTTGACTTTTTTAGTATTTTTTAATTATTGCATTAACTTTAAAAAAATCATATAATAAAATTGAGGTGAATATATGAAGATTAAAAAAAATGTTTTCTCATTTTTGTTTATTGCACTTTCAATCTTTTTTATGGGATGTTACAGTAAATATCCCACGGTAATTACGAGTTTCAGAGGTATTTCCTATAATCCTCCCAAAACGCAAGCTGCTTTTTATTTCGGAGTTACCGCCTATTTGCGTGCAAAGGGAATCACCGCTTTCCCGGATGGCGGCATACCTAACTATGTTTTAGTTAACAACGGAGCATATATTTATGATCTGAAAAGTAAAAAACTTCAAAAAATACTTGACTGCGGGAATAATAAACGTCTTTTTTCAAACGGATCTGTGGCAAAAACAATATTTAAAAAGGACTATATTCTTTTGAGCTTTCAAAGATCCTTTGAAAAAGAAAACACTTCAGAAAATAAGGTGGGTATCTTTAAATACTATATATCCGACAAAAGAATTGAAAAGGTACTGCCCTACGGTTATATGCCTGTGTTATCACCTGATGAAAATAAAATACTTTATATATGTATTAAAAAAGATTATAAAAGAGAACTTCATCTATATGATCTTATCACAAAAAAAGATGAGAAGATCCCGGCTGAATTTATCTATCAATGGTCTCCGGTAAAATGGCTGGATAATAATAATTTCCTATATTGCCGTGATGCAAAAAAGGGAATTTGGGAAAATATGAACATAAAGACAAAAAAGATCATTCCTGCAATTCCCAACGGCATAATTTATTCCGTTTCACCTGATAAAAAATATTTACTTTATTATGCTTACAAATTAAATGCTACCAAAAATATGTACCTATACGATACAATAACAAAAAAGAGTACTTTTATTGTTAATTATCTAAGCCGTGAAGATTACCCGGTTTCCTGGACAGATAACGAAAATTTTGAATATTGTAAACAATTTATTGATAATGGCTATGCAAAGATCAATGATTGGGAAAGTTATAATGTGATCACAAAAAAGGGGAAAAAGATCAAACCCAAAGATATTCCCACCTCTGCTTTTAATATTTCTTCATTACCCCCATCGAAGTTCGGTATTAAGTTGCAGGATATTATAAAAAAGTCAAAATCCGGTTACACAAAAGATGTTATTCAATTGAAGGGCTCTTATGCATACAGAACATTGATCATTGATTATTTCCAAAAAAAATACGGAAACAGGATATTAAAAAAGATGCTTGACAAAATAAATAAGCACAAGGAACAATTAGAGGGAAACGAAAAATCAAATTTTATTCGATATTCAAAGGATACGGTGAATTATATAAACACAAAGTTGGATAAATAAAATAAGAGTACGATTATGGAATTTGATAAAAATAAGGAATGTAAATGGTGGTGCTGTTGTCCAATGAGACATTTTTACGAAAAAGGTCAATTACCCGAGCATTATATTCGAGACTATTGTTTCGGTGATCATGAAAAATGTGTTCGTTACCAAATGGAAGAAAGCGGCAAATATCATCCTGACAATATGTTACCTGACGGCACCATAAAAGAAATGGATGTTTGATAATAACAGTATATATTAATATTTTTCATTTTGTGGTAATTTTGAAAATGCAATCAAATGAGTTATAATAGTAAAAGGAAAGTATGAGAAAAAATTTAAAAATTTTCGTCAATCTTTTATTTAGAGGAGATAAAGAAAAATGAGAAAAATTAAACCAAAATTGATGATAATAATTATATTGCTTTTTGCGGTATTGAAATTGAACGCTATTGATCTTACTGTTGTAAAAACATTTTACGGTGCTTGCGCTCCAAAATCAGTGGATGTTTCCCCCAATGGGAAATATGTGGCAGTAATGAACCTTGAATGTCTAAATTTTTGGATAATTGATAGAGATAAATTGAAGATCATAAAAAAAATAAAATTCAAAGCCACGCCTGCAAAAGGATGGGACTACAAAAAGAAAATAGCAATTGATTCTTATGCTCAAAAACCGGTGGAGAGTTGTTTTTCATGGGACAGCCGTTTTTTATGGGTATCCCTTCACAATGCAAAATCCGTAATTGTATATGACATGCTTGGGAAACTTAGACCATCAAAAGATGAGCCCTATGAGAAAGCAAGGATCATGGATATGAGAACAAATAAAAACACATGGACAAAGCTCATTAAAATCGGTACTGAGAAAACTCCAAAGGTGATCAAGATAACGCCTAATGGCAAGTATGCTTTGGTTGCAAATTGGCATGGGCATTCAATTTCTATTATTGATACGAAGACATATAAAAACATAAAGAATATCCCGATGAAGGGTAAAATTGAATACATCCCAAGAGGAATAGCAATTTCACCTGATTCAAAATATGCGTACATTGCAAATATGCGAGGCGGAACTATAAGTACCATTGATCTTGACAAACTGAAGGTAATCAGGGATACTTGGGTAACCCCAAATCCACGTCATTTAGTTCTGACAAAGGATGGGGAAATATTATATATATCGGATAATATTGGCGGCAAGGTCATAAAATATGATATTATTAATCATAAGAAAATAGGAACTACTACATTAGGAAAATATGTTAGAACCATAGTTATTTCTCCAAATGGGAAATATGTTTTTGCTGATGTATATGGAGAAAATTATATTGCAGCAATTAACACAGAGACAATGAAATTGGTTAAAAAGATCAATTTCCCTTCTCCCATTGGATTGAGTATCACACCTGAAGGTAATGAACTTTGGGCAACAAGTTATAGAAAAGGTCTTGTGAGGGTTTATAAGATACAATATTGAAAAACAATAGACCTGTCATACAATGAAAATGAAAAATGGTAGAGAAAATCTTAACTTCAGACTTTGTAAGAATAGTGACAAATCCGCCATTGATGAGATCTCAGCCCTTATATGGGAAGGTGATGATTATCTATCAAAGGTTTTTAATACATGGATAAAGGGCGGTAATTTTTGGGTGGCTACTTTAAACGGGAAGGTGATCGGTACAGCGAAATTCTCCTTTTTCCCTGATAATGTTTTGTGGCTTGAAGGTCTTCGGGTACATCCTGATTTTCAATCGAGGGGTTTCGGTAAGATAATCAATAGATTCGCAATGATCAAACTCCATGAATATAGAGAGAAGTATAATGTCAAATATGCTGAATTTTCAACCTATTACACCTTTTATAGAAGTATTTTTATCTCGATGACAAATGGTTTTAGATTGGTAGATCGATTTTTCAATCTCACACGGAAGAGCCATAATAAAAAGAAAAAAACTGAAGAAATTTTAGATTTAAAGTTGGATTTTTCTAATTACGGTAATTTTATCCCATTTGGATGGCATTTCGCACACAATACTGAGGAATCATCTCAATGGATAAAGAAAAAGATAAAACTATTTAAAGGAGACGGACTTTACTTTTATCGTGCGGAACCTTATAATGATTATTCTTTTTTTAATAAGGAAGATATAATAAAAGCCATCCCCTATATGAACTATTTATCAAAAGAGGGGCGAATTAATATCATTATACCTATACAATGGAAGGATATTCTGGACGAGCTTATTAAAAACGGATTCGAATTTTGGGATGAACCCAA
>CAYVPX010000175.1:0-3721 GCA_964453935.1 uncultured bacterium
ACCAGGATTATTAATGTAAAAACGGAATGTTTTAATAGATAATAAATCAATATGGACAACGAAATTAGATTCCCCAATATTGCAATCCATATGAGTATAAGATTACCATTTGTCTTTTTATGTAATTTCAAATGCCCTATATTAACAGCTCCGTAAATTATGAGAAAAGATGCACTACCCAGCATGGCGATCTTGCTTAGATCTAAAAGATTCGCAAATAGGATTACAATTATTGCTGTAATAAATAAACCTTCCGTTCCATTACCCCATACTTTCCTATCAAATGGCTTGGGCAACTCACCGTCTTTGGCAATCGTATAACTTACATTTGCCCCACCATATAACGTTGCATTTATTGCAGAAGCAGTTGAAAATAATGCTGCTATTGCCATGATCTTAAATCCTAATATACCTAAAAAGGGTTTTGCAGCTTCTGCAAGGGCATAATCCTTGGCTTTTATAATATCCGCTAATGGTAAATTACCTATTACTACTAATGAAACACTCACATAAATTAATATAACAATTATTACACTTAGATATAAAGCTTTTGGAAGTGTTTTTTGGGGGTTGCTCATATCTTCGGCAGCATTTGTGATCAGGCCGAATCCTTCATAGGCAAGAAATACAATTGCCGCTGCAAAAAATATGCTATTCACATGAGGGAATTTCGATAAACTCAGCAATGATGGTTTTATAAAGAACATTCCTACTATTGCGAAGAAAACAAGAATGCCTACCTTTATTGTTACAATGAACAGTTCGGATTTTCCTACTGCTTTTGCACCGATCATATCTACACCGACAAATATTAGGATAATTAACGTAGCGAAGATATTTAATAAAAAAGCTGGCGGATTTGGAAAAAACGTCATACTATATTGTGCGAATGCGCGCGAATATAGAGAAAGAGAAAGAATATATCCGATCCATAATAAAATATTAAAGCCGCCGCTTATGACACCGCTGCCGTAACCTTGAACAAGAAATTCAACGGGACCACCTGCTGAGGGATATTTTACACCCAATTTCGCATAGGAATATGTGCTGAAAAGGGCAACGATCCCTGCAATTATAAATGATATATAAACCGCATTTCCACCAATCTGACAAGCAGTACCAAGTATTGAGAATATACCTGCACCTACCATTCCACCAACTCCAATTGAAACAGCACTCCATAATCCAATATTCTTTTTAGCCATAATATTTTCTCCTAAAGTATTATTTTTACGTTTTTATTATATCATTTTTTCAAACAATTCCCAAAATAGCGACAGTATAGTATTATAACTTTACCCATCAAAAGATATGATATTTTTGCGTTTTTTGTATTTTATGATATATTTAATAATGAAAAAAATGTTATTGTTCGTTTTAATCATAGTTCCAATTATAATATCCTCTCAAGGTAATACATCATTTCGAAAAAAAATCTATTTCTTACAGGATAATTTACCAAATTATAACATCAAAGCCATAAAAAAAGGCAATATTTACGCTCTATCAAGAAATAGTGTTGAGTATTACGGGGTATTTTCTGATAATTACTCTAATGCTTCCGGATATAGTGGAAAGATCTCTGTCCTTTTGATCATTACAAAGAACCTTAAAACATTGAAAAAGATCTATATTTATAAGAGCAATGAAACACCACCATTTTTGAATCGGGTCATTTTTTCGCACTTTTTTGATAATTTCAAGGATAAGAATATCATGAGTATATTAAGAAATAATAACAGTGTCGATTCTGTTTCCGGCTGCACCTATACATCCAAAGGTATTTATAATACCGTAAGAGAAACGTTGTCAAAAATAAAGAAAGAAAAACTTTTGAAGAAGAAACTTGATATTATTCAACTTTTAGGCATGATAATGTTCTATATTCTGCTATTGTTCATAATAATTAAACCCTCTAAATGGCTTTTGCTCATCATGTATATTGCATATTTTCTCCTATTTATTCTATACTTAAAATTCACACTATCAATGGAATTTATTATAAGGGAATTGATTTATTTTAAAATTACCACAGCATCGATTTTTTTAGTAGTAATATTTTTCATTGCCATATTTAAAAAGAATTATTTTTGTACTACCATGTGTCCTGTTTCGTTTTTAACATTTTTAAGTATGAAAATAAAGACAAAAAAGATAGTTATTAAAAAAAATCTTTATTCAAGATCCGTCTATTTTATTATTGCATTCTTTTTTGCCTTGCAAAATATTACATATCTGGTAGTATTTCCTTTCATCTACTTTTTACCACCATATAATATAATTAAAATTGCTTTTATTTTTGTCTTTTTTATAATATCCATATTTATTCCGCGTTTCTGGTGCAATACCCTCTGTCCTTTGGGTTTTTTCTTAGATAGATTTGGGATAAAACATTCTTAATAATTTGTTTCTATTATTATCAAAGTCCAACAACCTTGTGACTAACCCTCCTTTGTTGTATGTAAAATTAAAAATGCTCAATTTAATTTTAACCAAATCTATGCCAATAATCCTTGATTAAAAACTAAATAAATGATAAAATATATTGTAATGTTAGAGAGGAATATATGAAAAGATATTTCTGTTTTCTATTTATGCTTTTTTTTATTATAAACATTTATTCAGTAGAGACGGCTTCAAAGACAATAGCTGCTGTTATAGATATTCAAAATAGAGAAGGAGTATCAAACGATGTTGCGGGAATGATATCTGATTATCTTCGAACACAGCTTTTTAATACCAATAAATATATTATGGTTACAAGAGAAAATATGCAGGCGATCTTGAGAGAACAGAATTTTCAGCAATCGGGATGTACAAGTGCGGAATGTGTTGTGCAAATGGGGAAAATTCTTGGCGCATCAAAAATATTTACCGGAACATTAGGAAAAATTGGAAGTATTTATCTTCTTGATATTAAAATGATCGATGTAGAAACAGGCAAAATAGATAAGGCAAAAACAGCAAAAGTCAAAGGAGGACAAGAAGGACTGCTTAAAGCTATTGATATTTTAGTTGCACAAATGGCAGGGATTGCGCCTTCAAATAATGAAGGTACTGAAATAATACCAAATACACCAAAGCCGAGAACAGTAAAAAAGAAAAAGTATAGATCTGTTACATTTAACACATTTTCGCTTGGTTATGGAACAAGTTTTACAAAAAGTTTAAAGTTCACCACAAGTACAAATATTTATTTTGCAGATCTCGGATTAACAGGAACGCATAGTGAACCATTTACCAATTTAGAATTTAAGAACCTCAAAAATAAAACAAATATACAAATAGCGTATCAAGAAATGATGGACTTCTTCTACGATGCAGCAAAAAAAGTGACAAATACCAATTTTATGGTAGCAGATTACTTTTCTTTCTCATGGTTTTCCGTTGTTCCGCAAACTGCAGCATATTATATTGATGATGTGAAGGCAGGTGACTATACCTTTACAATGGATGATTATTTTGACACGTATATTATTGATGATACCATGCGCTTTCTCATGGTTGGGAATTACACTAAAACAATATTCCCTTATTTAGGCATAGGAATCGGTTTTACAGCGGCATTATATAATTTAAAATACTGTAAAGGATTTACCCAAGGTCTTGAAGTAGATTTTGTTGCTCCGTCAGTCGGAGTTGCTATTGGCTATTTATACCAGCCGATTTTAGGATTACAAATAAACATTAATAAAATTCCCATACAGATTGAGTTTTCTGC
>CAYVPX010000176.1:0-3689 GCA_964453935.1 uncultured bacterium
TATTATACAATTTTCGGGATGAAATTATAATGATGCAAAGGGGGGTGTTTCGGGATGTTTTTTGATGATTCAAATCGTATTTTTGAAAAAAAAGCAAAAATAAATTATAATAGGATATGGAAAAACAAAAAGATAAATTCTTATTCGGAGAACAAGGCGGATTTCTTTATTTGCTGGTTCCCATTTTCCTTTTTTCACAATTATTCTATGGAAGTGTTGATTTCTCCGGAAAAATAATATTTTCAATAGTTCTCCTTATTTATACACTATTTATTGTTTCTTATTTTATAAGTAAACGGAAATTTATACTAACGGGTTTTATAAAACTCTATATTTTTTCAATGCTGCTATTACTTTTTTATCTTTTCATAAATGCTTTTTATATTAGCACTGTAAAATACGATGCAATTTATTCGTTTTTATTCTATTTTTCCATAATTGCTTTTGCAATATTCTTTATTCAGCTAAAAGTCAACATTTATTTTATTAATGTAATTATTATATTTTTCTCATTTATTCAAATGATCGCAGCGTTAATTCAAATATTTTTCTTTCATATGCGACCCATTGGATTATTTTTTTCACCGAATTATTTCGCTGCGTATTTATTACTATCTTTTTTTGCTGCATTATCATTTTTCATTGTTTCTTCAAACAAAATAAAGATCTGGTTAAGTATTTATTTAATGATCGATTTCATTTTCTTAGTATTATCAGCATCAAGAGGGGCTTTCGTTGCATTTATCATTATTTTTTTTATATACCTATTAAAACACAAAAAATTCATTTTTTTATTGATCATTCTTGTATTCGCTTCAATACTTATTTTTTCATTTAAAAATCCGTTAAAGAATAAATTTTTTAATAAAAAGGATAGTTTTAGTTACGAGAGAGTAAAAATTTGGAAAACAGGTATTGATATTTCAAAGGAAAATTTATTATATGGGGTGGGTTTAGGTAATTATAAATATTTTGCTCTATTACATCGGTATCCATCAAAACATTTTTTCTTAAAATATTCAAAAGTTCCGAAACATGCACATAATATTTTCATTTATATTTTCTCTGAAACCGGTTTAATCGGATTTATTCTTATATTGATCGTTATCTTGTCTCTTACCCCATACTTCAGGTTCACTACAGCATTTTTTGGGGTGATTGCCATTCTTATTGATGCTTTATTTAGTGACCTTCTCATATCCCCGGCTATACTATTCCCAGTTATATTACTATTTTTATCTTCTCTATATATTGAAACTCCATTGAAAAGAAGTGTACAACCCAAGAGAAGTTTTTACTATCTAATTTCATTTATTTTTTTAGTCATCATTTCTTACCTTCTTTTATTTGCAAATGAATCAATTTATACATATAAGGGTATTCCAAATAAAACAATAAGTAATCTAACATTTTCCTATAATTTATTAAATATTGAAAGAAGAATTTATGGAATAACGTATAATAAAACAAAAGAAAATAAAATGATGGAAAAATATATTACGGTAAGTGAACTTTTATTAAAACGTAACCCATTTGAATTTAATGTACGAAAGGACCTTATTATATTTTTAAAAAATTTTTATGAGCAAAAAGGTTGGTTTAAAAAACAATTAGACAATGAGATTAAAAATTTAATTGAATTATCCCCAAAAAATGTTCTAAATTATGAATTTGCAGGCGATATTTACAAAGAATTGGGGGATAAAACACTTGCCTTAAAGAATTATAAAACCGCCTTTACAATTGAACCAAATTTTGCCAGAGCATTGTATAAATTTGCTGAGCTTGAACATGCTTCATCGTTGAAAACAAAAGCAAAAAATATCTTAATAAAATATAAAGATGAAATAAATGCAAACAAAGATCAAAAATATGTAAAAGAATTATTTTTCAGTCAAGGAGGATAAAATGTTAAAAAGAAGTTTAATTTTGATAATTATAATGTTAACTATTTCTTTTGTTTTCAGCGAATCGATTTCCGTTGCAAGCGAAGATAAATTGATCATAAAGGTAAATGTATGGGGACAGGTACAAAGACCCGGACAATATGAAGTAGAATATGATTCCAGTATTGTTCAAGCAATTTCAAAAGCTGGCGGTTTTAATGATTATGCTAACCTTGGGAAGGTGAAGATCATTCGTATAGTAAACGGAAAAAAGAAAATTATAAGGGTTAATATCAAAAAATATTTGAAGGATAAAACAATCAGGAAACTGCCTAACCTTGAAAACGGAGATATTATATATATTGAAAAAAATGTTAAAAAAGATTGGGTAAATTTTGTTACCTTCGTCTCACAGATCGCTATTATTGTAAATGTAATTTACCTTTTAATGCATAGTACAAAGTAAAATGCTTATACCGTTAACAGATAACCATTTCCATTCTACATTTTCAAAAGATGGTACCTCCTCTTTAAATGCCATCATTGAAAGGCAGTACCAATTTGGTTTAAAGGTAGTTACAAATACTGAACATTACGATGCCGATCCTCAGGATTCCGGTTTCGGTTATTATGATTATAATGCTATTGAAAATGAAATAATTCGTTTAAGAAAACTCTATCCATTAACAATTTTTCATGGTGTTGAGGTAACCTATCAAAGTAAGTTCATTGAGACAATTGATAAATTTTTAGACAAATATAAATTTGATCTGATCATCGGGTCAATACACTATATTGAAGGTAAATTGATACGGCAATGGAGCGAAAAAGCAGAAGATTTTACACCCTATTTTAAACTATTGGTTGAACTTTCCAATTGGGAAAAAATGAATGTTTTGGGGCATCTTGACTATGTAAAAAAATATACAACTATTTACAAGGAGAAGAATTATTTAGGGTTTATTGAAACGATCCTGAAAAACCTTATTAAGAACAATAAAGCATTAGGAATAAACACCTCTGGATTTCGTCGAATGGCAAAGGAACAATATCCATCCGATAATATTTTGAAGATATACAAAGATCTTGGGGGGGAATTGATCTCAATCGGTTCGGATTCACATAATATTTCACATGTTGGATATGGTTATGGGGAACTTAATGTCAAATTAAAAAAATTGGGCTTCAAAAAATATCATTACTTTGAAAATTCTGTTATAATAAATTCCTTTTCAATTTAGGGGTATAAAATACAGCTGTATTCCGGTCATTCCGTACTTGATACGGAATCTATTCTTTGTATTCTCTTAAATTATCAATATTCAACTGCTAATTTGATTTCTGTGCCTCTATGGTTAAAATACGGGCGAAAGTTAAAATGAGGCATTAGGAAGATTTTGAAAAAATCCGTGATAATCACATTGGAACTGTCAAACGGTCAATTGACCGTTTGACGATTGTTTTTTTATTTCATTAAACTAATTAAGTAATTAACTAATTTCCTAATTTCCTAATCGGTTAAGTGTAAAAATATTATTTCACCACAACAGCCTTCACAATTTTTATTATTTTGTCGTTGGAATCAGTTACTTTTTTTAGGGACACTCCTCGGAAACAGTCAAAAGTGACGAAGTCATTATGAGACATTGAAATTTCAATGTCGTAATAATCTCATTTGAGATTGCAACACATAATAGCAGTTAAAAGTCGAAGGTCAAAAAGTTCAAAGGTTGAAAAGTTAAAAGTTCAAGGTAAAGTAAAAGGGAAAAAATAAAGAATAGAAATGGAATAACCACAGAGGCA
>CAYVPX010000177.1:0-3663 GCA_964453935.1 uncultured bacterium
AAAAATCTGCCCGGTGAATATAAAGCCCAATTTATCATTTTTGATCAATGGAGCCGGACCTTCAAAATCCCAATTATATTCTTCTTCTCCGATCTTTCTATATCTTTCCGCATCGCCGAACCAATCGGGAATAGCTTTTGCCGTATTAAGGTTTGCCATAACTTTATATTTTTTGGTTTCAGGTGTTTTTGAAACTGTGTTAACAACACCGCCAAGTGCATTACCGTATTCGGCATCGAATTCTCCTGTAACAACATCAACCTCACCCATAATGGATTTGGCGTTAATAACAGAACCGAATGTATTATGGAATGGATCCATAATGGATAGGCCGTCTAATAAGAAAGTTGTATTACTTTCCCTTGTTCCTCTAACCTTCATCTGCCCGTCTTCATTAGAAACAATACCGGGGGCAATCTGTGCCGCTCTGAATATATCCCTTGAAGACATATCGACAATCGCCGAATGATCGATCTTTGTAACAGCACCAACCTGATCCTTATTAACAAGTAATCTTGACGCCGTTATAACAATAGGATTTTTTATCTCTACCGGTGAAGATTTCAGTTCAACACTAAGTGTTGTGGTCTGATCCAAAGATACAAAAATATCTTTAATGGATACTGACTGATACCCGAGTTTCTCTACCAATAGGGAGTATTGTCCTACGGGAAGGCCGGCTATTAAAAATAAGCCGGATGCATCTGTACCGGTGGAAAGTCCTGTTTCCACGATAGTTACCTTTGCACTTTGAATCGGTACACCTGTATCTTTGTCAAGAACGAATCCCATAATGGTACCAGTGGTACCGGCAAAGATTGTGACCATGCCAAGCACAAACAACAAAATGACTAGTAAAGGTCTTTTCACATTCTGCCTCCTATCATATTTCGTATGATATTATGTAATATTATAATATATTTTTTTCCCTTTGTCAAGTATCATTGTCAAATTTTTATAAATTTATAGTAAAGGGACCATCATTTATCAATTGAATTTGCATATATTCTCCGAATATACCAGATTTTACACTAATACTTTTATTCTTTAACAACTCAATAAATCCCTTATAATATTTTTTTGCAAGAACCGCTTCTAATGCAAAATCAAAGGATGGGCGGTTGCCTTTTTTTGTTTTAGCACATAGTGTAAATTGAGAAACGACTAAAATTTCGCCATTAATATCTTTTATACTTAGATTTGTCTTCCCTTTTTCATCCTCAAATACCCGAAGATTAATTATTTTATTTGCAAAATACTCTAACATTTCTTCTTTAAAATCCTTGCAAAAACCAACCAATAATAAATATCCTATCCCTATTTTACCAACTATTCTATTATTTATTTTAACCGAAGCTTTTTTAACTCTTTGCAGAACAATCCGCATATTATTTCATTAAAAGGTATAGTATTCCTTTTTGTAAATGCAACCGGTTCTCAGCTTCCTGAAATACCACTGAGTGTCTTTCATCATCAATAACATCATCAGTGATCTCTTCACCGCGATGTGCCGGCAAACAATGCATAACCAGAACATCTTTGTCCGCATTATTGAGAAGTTCCTTATTAATTTGATAGGGTTTGAATATTTTTACGCGAGCTTCATGTTCTTCTTCTTGTCCCATTGATGCCCATACATCCGTATAGACCAGGTCAACATTCTTTACCGCTTCAATGGGATCATTAAAAAGTTTTAACGCCGAGTTATTTTTCTCAGCGATCTTTTTTGCATCTTCAAATATTTCACTATTGACCTCGTAACCCTTCGGTGAAGCAATATTGAGGTTCATTCCTGTCCTGGCGGCGCCATAAAGCCAGGAGTGAGCCATATTATTTCCATCGCCCACATAGGCAACCGTAGCACCCTTTACACTTCCCCTGTTCTCACGAAAAGTAAAGATGTCGGTTAAGACCTGACAGGGGTGCAAAAGATCTGTCAAACCATTTATAACCGGAATAGTAGAATATTCCGCCAATTTAAGGACATCATCATGTGAATAAGTCCTGATCATTATTCCATCAAGATAACCTGACATTACCCTTGCTGTATCTTCTATGGTCTCACCCCTACCTGTTTGTAGATTTCTCTTAGTGTCAAGATACAAAGGATAGCCCCCTAATTGATACATACCTACCTCAAAGGAGATTCTTGTTCTTGTAGAAGATTTTGCGAACATCATTCCTAATGTTTTACCCGCTAATGGGTGATATTCAGTATTGGTCTTTTGATATCCCTTGATCTTTTCTGCAGTATAGAATAAATGTTCTATCTCTTTTTCAGTCCAATCCTTAATTGATACCAGATCCTTCTTACTCATAGTGTCCTCCGTTATTATTTTTCTTAATAATAACACCTTAAAATTTTAAGTCAAGCAATTTTTTATATTTTTTTAAAATAATTTCCCATTTCATATTGCTTTCATAGTATTCTAAAACATTTTGCGATAATTTTTCTCTTATTGAAATAAGATCTTTTTGCATCAATTTTGTAAAATTCTCCTCAAATGGAGTTTGTACGATGAAACCAGTCTCATTATTTTTGACATTTTGCGATAGTCCGCCAACATCATAAACAATAACAGGTGTTTTTAAAGAATAGGCAAGTGAAATAAGAGCAGATTGCGTTGCCTCTTTATATGGTAAAATAAGAAAATCAGCATCTTTAAAAACTTCGGGAATCTTTGCATTGGGAATATAACTGAGATTTGCTGATATTTTATTGAATTTTCTGTTATTTTCAATCAATGATTGAATATTTTTTTTATTATTTATTTCCGTATTTCCAAAGATCTTTAAATGAAAAGGGAAATTATTCTCTTCAAAAAAGGTCAAAAATTCTTCCAGACCTTTGTAGGGCCTAATATAGCCAAAGAATAATAATGTCAAATATGGATTTCTAATCTTATCAAATGAGTCAAATTCCAAAACATTCCCCATTTGAATTATCTTTATTTTATTCTCACTGATCTTATAGTTTTTTTCTATCATTTCCTTATCATAATGGGAATGCGTAAAAAACAAGTTAATATAAGGATCAATTTTTTCATAAAAATTTATTACTTCTTCATTTATCCCGTTATGAGGTGCCCAATTATGGAATGTAAAAATTATCTTTATACCCATATCCCTGATTTTTTTAAGATAAAATAATTGTTCAAGATAGTAATCCCATAACCATTGAATATGCAAAATATTAATTTTTTCTTTTTGCAAAATTTTTATTATCTTTTCCCATAAGTATCTTACACCTCTCAAGGAATTATGATTTAATGAGCTTCTTGACACAGTATTATTTTCAATATTGCCTTTACGTGATTTACTGATTTTTTTTAGCCCCTTTTTAATATTGAACAAGGATTTTACCACCCCTGAATATGGCTCAACCTCATATTTTTTCCCATATTTTAATGAGATTTCTGAATTTTTTGATGTTATTAGTATAGATGGGAATCCTATTTTTGTTAATTCTTCAACATATCTTGCGGAATACTGATGTATTCCACCTTGACCTGTAAACTCTAAAAATGCTATTTTCATATCTTTATTATAATAAATTTTTCATTAAATTCAAATTTTTCTGTATTTCCAAGAATGTATAATCCTTGTATTAAAATTTACAAAAAAAAGAGTAATAATAAAATGTGCCCTGTTTGCGAAAAACAT
>CAYVPX010000178.1:0-3592 GCA_964453935.1 uncultured bacterium
CATACCATTTACCTTTTATATTACATTATATCATATTGACACTATTATGTCAATATCTCCTTTGTAATTTTTATTTTGTATTGGAACACTCTCATTACAGTCGAAAGTCAAAAGTTGAAAGGTCAAAAGGTTAAAAGGTGAAGAAGTCATTATGAGACATTGATTCTTCAATGTCGTAATAATCTCATTTGAGATTGCGACGGTCATTTCATTCCCTCGCGATGACGACCAAATACTGGATCCTGAATCAAGTTCAGGATGACTTTTTTCCATAACTCTTAATTTTCCCTGTCTGCGCCTGCCTGTCCCGTCTGGACGGTAGATAGGTGCAACGCACAGGCAGGCATTGTCAACTGTATTCTGTTACCCTTAGGTAACATATAACATTATTTTCAGGAAATATTTTTTATATATATTGTGATATTCGTATTATTATTATGGCAAGGAACTTGCTTTTTAAAAGGCGGAGGTAAGAAGATGAAAAAACTTCTCACGATTGCACTTATTCTTTTTTTTATTAGCAATATCAGTAGTTTCGATTTTGTTCTTAAAGATTCCACTAGCTCAAAATTTAATCCGTATGATCACATTGTACTCTCATATTCACTTACATTGAGTGGGACTTATCTTTTTGAAGATATTGGCAATAGGTTTAATATCAAATTCTTGAAAAACAGGTTTGTTTGTTCTTTTATTTCCGCATCGCTGGTATCCATTGCAGGATATATTAAAGAGCGTTTTATTGATTATTCCTATCAAAAAAGTGATATGAACTCTAACGTTGTAGGCATAAGCAGTGCTCTCATAAGCATTGATATTTTAAGTATATTTAAAAGGAGGAAACCATGAAAATCAAATTATTATTATTTGTATTGGTCTCATTTATTGTTATCAATGTAAATGCTCAATATGTATTTACCAATGATTTCCAGTTAAAAGATCTGCAAATAAAGCATATTATACCAAGTTTTGCCATTACATCCGGTGTAACCTATTTTAGTAAGGGTGTTTTTTTAAATATGGGTTTTACAAAAGAAGAGGCAAAATATTATTCAATTTTCACAGGTATTTGTGCAGGTTTGTTATATGAGTATATTAGCAATTACGGAACACATTCATTCAATAGGGAAAGTAATTTTGTGGGAATCGGGCTCTCTCTTGTGGCTATAAGGTGGTAATATGTTTTTAAAATGGAAAACAAATAATTTGGAAAATGATATAGATATAAGGAAACTCTATAAAGAAGAACTTCAAAAAAATGTACTGTTAATATCTTATTTTAATGCCATCAATCTATTGTTAAATATTGAAAATGAAGATCTTCTAATAAAAAATATAATTAAATATTCAAGAATACTCCTTGCTGAAAAAAATCTTAAGATCATTTTAAGAAAGAAGTACCAGAGAAATTTTCGGGAATTTGATGTTAAGGATAATAACTTAATTACAAGAATTATTGATCATAATGGCAGAACCATTAAAAATAAGGATTTTCAATGGGCTTTTACACCGGAGGTCAATAGTGTATATCTCAGTTTTTTCCAACAAGCAGTATCAAATATCCTACATCATTTAATTGAAAAGTCAGAAATAAAAAGAAAAAATAAAAAGATAGGTAATTTATATGAAACAACAAAAATACATAAAGATGTTTTGCAGATGATAATAAGCGAGATTGAAAATCCAATTTTTTTAAACGATCGGGACGGAAAAATTATTTTAACCAATAATGCGGGAATGGACCTTATCCATAATAAAAAAGTAAATATTTACAGTTATCTTGAAAAACATGTTACAGATTCGTATTATATTGATAAAAACACTCCCGTACTTTTGATCAACGAAAAATATTATAAGGTATCCATGGCTTTTTTTGGGAAAAGTGAGAAATTGAATATAGTTATCTTCCATAATATTACCGATTTCAAACGTCTTGATGAAATGAAGAATATCTTTATTTCGGGAATATCACATGAGATCAAAACACCGCTAACATCTCTAATAACAGGAATAAAATTATTACATATGGGGAAATTAGGAACGTTAAATACAGAGCAGAAAGAATTTTTAAATATTATCTTAAATGATTCTACCTATTTATTGGAACTTTTGGAAAACCTCATCTATTCCAGCAAACAGGCAGCGGGTATTAAAGATAAGCTAAATATCACAAAAATCGAACTTTCTCATCTTATTGATGAAATAATTGATATTTATTCAAATAATATGAAAAGCAAAAATATTTCCATTTTAAAAGAATTTGAAACAGCTACTATCAATAGTGATTATGTGAAGTTAAGAATGATCTTCTCCAATCTAATTTCCAATGCCATTAAATATAATAAAGAAAATGGTAAGATAAAAATAATCACAAGAGATCTGGATAAAGAGGTACTCATTAGTGTCATTGATTCCGGAATAGGGATTCCTTCAAATAAACTTAGCACTATTTTTGAAAAATTCTCAAGGGTGGAGAACAATGCTCATTTGAGGAACGGAGCAGGATTAGGACTTTATATAACCAATAACAATGTCAAATTATTAGGTGGTAAGATTGAGGTATTCAGCAATTTGGGAGAAGGTACAAATTTTATTATTACCCTACCCAAGGAGGTTAAATATGAAAACAATAAAGATAATTGATGACGATGAATTACTTCGAGATGCATTAAGCAAATACTTTATTTTAAAAGAATATAAAATTTCAACAGATTACTTTCATCCTATAAATTTTGACATATATCTTATAGATTTTGACCTATCAAAAGATAAGAGATATAAGTCCAATAATGGTTTTGAATTTTTAAAAAAGGTAAAAGCAAAAAATCAAAATATTATTACAATCATAATGACACAATTTTCACAGCATTCCTTAATTGAAAGAAGTTTTCTTGAAAATGCGGATTTTTTTATAGCGAAACCATTTCAAATGAGCGATATGGAAAGAATAATCAACATCTTGTATGAAAATAAATTAAAAAAGTATTTGGGAAATAAAAAGGTCTTAGCAGAAAAGATCGGTACGGTGGAAAATGCAATATTTTTCCAATTAAAGGATTATATTAACAATAAATTGACCGTGATCTCTTTGACCCTTGATATTTTAGATAACGATACAAACTACAAGGAGATTCTAATGAAGGATATAAAAGACATTTCAAAAAAGATCGATGAAATGGAACAAAATGTTAAAAAGATTCTGAATAAAAATAAAGGGGGATTAATATGAAAAAGAAGATATTAATTGTGGACGATCAGCCCAATATGCGTTTATTATTGAAGATCACATTATCAGGCGAGGGATACGAACTTTTTGAAGCAAATGACGGACTCAGTGCCTTGGAGATCGCAAAAGAAATAAAACCAGACCTTATTATCATGGATGTTATGATGCCGGGAATGGACGGTTATACTGCAATGGAAAGAATAGCTTCTATTCCTCAGCTTAAAGATGTTCCATTTTTTATTATTACCGCAAAAGATACAAGAATTTACAAAGAATTTTCAGCTAATGCAGGAGCCGTTTATCATTTAACAAAACCATTTGATCCTGTTAACATATTGCAAAAAGTCAATGAGGTTTTTAATAATA
>CAYVPX010000179.1:0-3574 GCA_964453935.1 uncultured bacterium
ATCCTAATATCATGCGGGATTGAAAAAAGATAATTATCCTTACATAGTTCTGTAAGATAATTTTTTATCTTCTTTATCTCTTCATTATTGTAGTTTAAGGGATCAATATGCACTACCACATCCGCAAAATCGAAAAATTCCTTCAGGTCTTTCTCAACTTCTTCTGATATTGCATGGGCATGATAAATATCAAGTTTATCATCCACCTCAAGATGTAATGTCAGAATCCTCAAATGTCCGTACGAATGAATGGTTATATCGTGACACCCGTAAACATGTTTTACCTTTTTTGTTCGGGTCTTTATATCATTTATTAACCTCATATCCGGTGCTTCACCCAATAATTTGTTGATATTTTTTACAAGGATCTCAATTGCAAAATAAGCAATAAAAATAGAAATAAGTATAGCCGATGCTCCATCAAGCCATTTTAATTTATTATCAAATAAAAGAACAAATATGATAGGGATAGACGAAACCATATCACTTCTGTGATGATATCCATCCACCTTTATTGCTTCATTGTCGAATTTTTTGCCAATGCGAATGGCAATTTGAGCCATTAGTTCTTTTAATATCATTGTAGCAAGGATAATATATAGGAAATATGTTTTTACTAATAATATTCGGGGATGTATTAATGACACTACTCCGGATTTCCCAATTTCAAAAGAGGTAAATAGCAATAAGAATGCGATGATCATGGAAGTAATTAGTTCCATTCTTGAATGCCCGAATGGATGCTCTTCATCCGCTCCTTTATTGGCGATCTTTGTAGCAATAATGAGAAATATAGAGGAGAAATCATCTGATAATGTATGAATTGCATCAGTAATTATTGCCAATGAATGGCTGTAAATGCCAATTACAAGTTTGGCAATGAAAATAATAAAATTAATAATTATAGAAAGGGTGCCTTCAAATGTACCGGCATTCTTCCTATCTAACATGGAAGCCCTTTAACTCCTTGATCATAGTATCCAGTTTATCCTTATTCTTGAGGTCAAAATGATAATCATAAATAGCATTCTCCCAATCACCATACATTGGATTAGGTAATATCAAGAATTTATCTCCCCATTTTTCCTTAAATTTTCTTACTTCTTCATTTCGCCTTGCCATGCTCTGGTTCTCGAAAACATTCGAAAAATCAGCAAGATTATCCCCTATTAAAAGGATAATATTATAATTAGCCATTATCGACTGCCTTCTTCCCTCTTTACTTGCGTTTTTGTCTCGAGTGTAAAGGTGTTTTTTATCAGCATAGGGAAAACCGAACTTTTGTAGATTTTCAAGTGTTCCTTTTCTCAAATGTTTTTTTCTGTTTGTTACATAGAAAACCTCAATCCCCTTTGATTCAGCATATTTAAGAAACTCAACAGCACCGGGAATGGGCTTTGCTTCACCTAATTTACACCATTTATTCCAAAGATAGGGATATTCCTTTTTATCCAAAAGGGTCTGTGCTTCATATGGAGCATTACTGAGAACGGTCTCATCAATATCAACAATAATGGCAGCAGGTTGTTCCAGATTAAGCGTTTTGAGTTTATTATCAAGAAGCATCTTAGCAATATTAAATGTTTGCATACATATTGCTTTATACTCTGCTGATGTCTCATTGTACAACACTGAAAGCAATCTTCTACTATTATAGTCATATTTGTTGCTTTTACATGAGCTGAAAATTAAAAGCACTAAGAATATGGGGATAATAATTTTTTTCATAATTCACCTATTTTGAGATAATGATGCTCTCTAGTGAAGAAGCTGTATCTTTAATCTCTTTTTGGAGTTTAAAGTACTCTTCCAGAGAGATATTGCAAGGCGGGTTGATAATATTTGTGTTTTTAATTACCAATTTATTGTCATTCGCTTTATTGAATAGAATGGCATTATCAAAACATTTTTCTTTAAATACCAAATTTTTAGGAACATATGAGAATTTCAAATTCTTTAAGTTAATAGATATTTCTTTAATACCATAATCCCTGCTGTAATTTTTTAGTTCAACGGGATATTTTCGATCCTGCCTACTAAAGAATCTGTCTACCGATAAACCTACCATTGGCACATTGAAAAATGCCTTGTTCTTAATAAACTTCAATAGATATTTAATATGAAAATTTATTATTACCTCAGGAGTTTTTGTTCGATCATCCATATATTTTAATTTATAATCCTTTAATTCTGAGTTCGCGAATAAACCATTAATTTTATTTTCTATTCTCTTTTGCATATCTTCTTTCTCAACAGTTCTATAATATGACCTTCTTGAACTGTTTTTCCCGTTGTAGATATAGTGAATCGTTGCATCAGCGTCACCATTATCCAATATATTAAGCTCAAGTTTTGTTACCATTGGCTCAATCTCGCTTTTGAACTCTTTCCAGTTTACCTTCTCATTCCCAAGGATCATTGCCTTACAATTGGTGTAATAACATTGATCGTAGTTAAGTGAATCGGAATTTACATTATAAAGTTTACCATCTGCATATACAGTGAATTTGGAAAAAGAAGGACGTATGAAATCCGGATAATGCATCTTGTTAAATCTTACAAAAGCATATTGGGGATTTTTACCCATTTTTTCGAGTATTTTATATAAAAGATATGCCTTATCCACCTCATCAACATATTTATTCTTTAGGATTTTTTTTAATTTAGAGGGCTTAAAACCGCTTTCACTATGCGGAAAATAAACATTTCTAATTTCATTAGTAAGAAAATGAAGTAACTCATTCTCGCTATTAAAAACCTTTCCTTTGTATTTTTCTTTAGTTTTTATGGATTTCATAACATGCTTTCCGAATTCAACCCATGAATTATAATTGGAATATAGAATAACAGGTGAAAATGTATAAGTTGAAGGCATATATGATTCATATACAATCTGTGGGATCTTAGGCGAGGAAAAATCAACATTTATTTCATTATCTTTTTTATTCATTTTATAGCTATATTTAAAACTCTTATTATCATTTTCCAATTTGATCTTCAGCTCCTTGTCATTATCAAAAATAGCCTTATAATGATAATTCAGTTTGGGTTCTGAACCTTGGAAGCCGGTCATTCCTGCTGTGAAGTGTTTTTCATCCTTTTTTTTCTTCTTTTTCTTTATTACCTTCTCAATCTCATATTCAAATTCAATAACAGCATTCTCTTCTACCTGCGGAAAAACCACCACCAATTGCCTTGCGTTGGGGTAATAATCACCTGCTGAAAGTGCAGAGAATCGCGAAAGTTCATTAACGGCTTTTTTTCTGTCAACCTCATACCATTTACCATTTATAAAGGTTCTTGCCTTGATGATCTTTACCTTGTTCAATCCCTTATCAAAATAGACCCTCTTTTGACCATAACTTTCCCTGCCGCCATAGGTTAATACCTTATACAGCATATATACATGGGTTGGGATCTTTGCATCTTTTCTATGATCTATGGTAACATCTTGTTTTAGAACAACAATGTGCGCAAGGGGAAAATCCTTTTTCCCAGGAGCGGATTTGATTAGCTCCGCTACGCTTTGAGAAAAAGGTAATGATAATAGCATTAATGCAAAAAGAGTTATAAA
>CAYVPX010000180.1:0-3569 GCA_964453935.1 uncultured bacterium
TGACAATGGATAATTGACAATTAAAACCAAAAAAAAAGAGAAAATATTCAAAAGATGGTACGGATTAATTTAAAAAAGTTCTTATTTAGTGTTGACAAAACCTATCATCTCTTTTCTTATTTTAGAAGTAAAAGCTCTTTATAGTAATCTGAATTATCTATTAAAAACCTGTGATTTCCAATATTTTCTATTTTACCTTTTTTCAAAAGTATGATCTTATCCATTTTTGACAGAGCCAATGGGTTATATGTAACCAGAATTAATGTTTTATCGGATAGTTTCGCAAATATATTTTTTAATAAGAACAATTCAGTTTCCGGATCAAGCGATGACGTAATATCATCAAATATATAAATAAGATGGTCCTCCACAAGAGATCTCGCAATAGATATTCTTTGTTGTTGTCCCCCTGATATGGCTTTACCACCGGTACCTATCTTATTCTCTAAATCCATATTATAATCCCATAGATCCTTTTTAAAAAGAGATACTTCAATGGCATCAAATATTCTCTTTTCAGATATTCTATCATCATGAAATATGATATTTTCTTTTATTGTGGTAGAGAATAAAAGATTTCCCTGTGGAGTATAACCGAAAATTTTACTCAAAGAATCAAAATCAAGTTTATTGATATTTAAACCGTCTATTTTTACCTGACCATATTGGGGTTGAATAATCCCAATAATTATTTTTAATAAACTTGTTTTTCCCGAGCCCACATCACCGACAATAGCAACTTTTTCACCGAATTTTATACTTAGATCAATGTCTTTTAGTATGGTTTTCCCTTGGGTTTTATAAGTAACGTTTTTTAACAATATTCTGTCTTGAAAGTCATTTTTTTTCATTTCCCTGCGAGTTTTCTCTAAATAATCGTTCTTTTGAATTTCAAGCAATCTATCAATATATGCTCGCGATCTCGCATAGGATATTACAAAAAATCCCAGCATGAACATTGGCTCAATAAGTATAGTTAAATATGTTACAAACGCAACAAAATCTCCAAGTGTAAATTTGCCTGCAATAGCGAACCGCCCACCAAAGAATAAAAAGAGTACTATACTCATTGTTATTCCCGTTCCATAGGAGAAATCCACAAATTGTTCGTATTTTATAGCATCAATTTCTTTTACCTTTCTCTCTTTCAACATTTCTCTTAACATTTTATGGAAAATTGAGATCCTGTTCTTTGTTTTCACTAATATGATACCTGAAAATGAGGTACCTATAAAATTACTGACCTTTGAAATAAAATCTTGAACAAAACGAAATTTTTTTCTCAATTTTTCTTCAGTTGTTAAAAGTAATATAACAATGATTGAAAATAGAGGAATAATTGAAATAAGGGTTAATAATACATTCATATTAAATAGAACGATGCTTCCGAATATAAGTAAGAACATCCCCTCAACACCTCGAAATATACCTGATGATAAAAACCATGATAAATTTTCATTATCCACAACGAGTCTGGTGGAAATATCACCGGAATCAAAATTTTGGAAAAAATCGTTCCTATACTTAAAAAAGTTAAGAAAGAGCTCACTTCTTGTATCATTTGCAAAGATCAAATTCATTTTTAACCGGCTTTGCTGAACAATTGAATAAATGATCGCTATGCCAATACCCGAAGCGATCAAAAGAAGTACATATTTTTTTAACTGATTTATTACAATGTGATTTTCCAATCCATTAATGATATATTTCAGCAGATATGGATAATAAAGAACGATACCTGTATTTAAAAGTGTAAAAAATGTGATATACAGTGCAAATTTCCAATAAGGTTTCCATTTATTAAGTATAAAATCAATATATTTTTTATTATCTTTCATTGTTATTCTCCATTATATCATTATAATTTTTATAAATACTGCCATTTTTTAAAAGTTCTTTATGGGTACCATTTTCGACAATCTCCCCGTTTTTTATGACAAATATCATATTTGAATCCTTTATTGTTGATATCCTATGAGCAATGGCGATCATCGTAGTATCTTTAGCAATATATTTTAAAGCATCTACCACTTTTTTTTCATATTTTGCATCAATGGTAGAAGTAGCCTCATCAAGTATAAAAAGTTTCGGTTTAAGAATAGCGGCTCGAACAATGTTCAGCAATTGTTGTTCACCTTTGGAAAAATTTTTTCCTCCTTCTGAAACCTGAGCCATTAATCCGTTATCTAACTTATCTATAATATCCATTATTCCTAAGTCATTACACATACTCAAAACATCATTTTCCGCAACAGAGTTATCAAAGAACCTTAAATTGTCAAGTAGCGTTCCGGGGAATAAAAATATATCCTGAGAGATATATCCGATAAATCTTCTCCATTTTTTCGTATTAATATTTTCAAGATTTACCCCGTCTATTAAGATCTTTCCCTTATCGGGTGATAGCAATTTTAGTAATAGCTTAACAATAGTGGTCTTACCGCCGCCGGTCCTTCCGATAATTGCGATCTTATCGCCTGCCTTTAATGATAAACTTATGTCTTTTAAAATGACCTTTTTTTTATCATAAGAGAAGCGAACATTTTTAAATTCAATTGCGGAGTTAAAAGTTGGTTCTATATTTCCCCTGAACTCTTTATGTTCCATATCCGTTTGTAATTCAAAGATCCTTTCACTTGATGCTTTTGCCTTCTCAATAAAACTTATTTGATTTACAAGGCGAAGTATGGGTTGAAAAAATTGCCTCATATAATTAATGAATAAAACAAGTGTACCGAATGTCGCTGCACCAATAAGCACCAATTTCCCGCCGAACCATAAAATTATTGCAATACCTATAATTTGCAGCATTGTAATGGAGTTATAAAAGTAAATGTTCAAAACATCAGCTTTGAAGCCGGTCCTGTAATAATTATTATTTAAATGATCAAGCTTATTTTTTATAATATGCAGCCGGTTGAAGATCTTTACTATTTCCATTCCTTTAAAATATTCTACAATAAAAGAGGAAAGTTTTGCTATTGCTTCTCGCGATTTTTTAAATAAGGGTCTTGCAAATTTACTGTATAGAATGACAGTGATCAAAAGAAACGGAATAACGAAAATTAGGATATATGTAAAAAGCCGTGTATTTATTTTCAGCATAATGATAATGATCCCCAAGAGCATCAATGTGTCGGAAACGAGTGTTATAGTATTTGATGTAAAGAGCTGTCGTATGGATTCTCCGTCATTTTCCACCCGTGAGATAAGTGTCCCTTCCGTATTTTCCTGAAAAAATGAGTATGGTTTCTTTAAGATCTTATTAAATGTATCACTTTTGATGCGGATCATTATATTTTGCCCCAATTTCTCCATGATGATCGCGAGTTTGTAATTTATATAGAACATTATTAAATAAAATAACAGATAGAGCAATGATGAGCGTGTAAGTATTGCAAGATCTTTACCGAGAATACCTTTATCAATGATTATTTTTAAAAATAACGGAGCAATAATTGATAGCGCCGTAGATATTAACAATAGTATCAACCCTAATATCAATGATAAAAATTCAGGTTTAAGGTAGGATACCCACCTTTTTATAATTTCTTTTGATTTCATATTTT
>CAYVPX010000181.1:0-3554 GCA_964453935.1 uncultured bacterium
ACGAATGCTCTTGATTTAAAATAAAAAAAATGTACAATATTGTAAATAATGGACGTCAAAAAGGAGCATTCTATGAGGATAGAACATCATCCAATTCTCGATTACAAAAGAGGTAAGAAAATTCCATTCTTTTACAATGGTAATAAGCTATATGGTTATGAAGGGGATACCATTGCAGCAGCACTTCACGATAATGGAATAACTGTATATAGGATTACATCCAAAGGTAGAAAAAGAGGTTTTTTTTGCGCTATTGGAAAGTGCTCATCGTGTTTGATGGTAGTGGATGATATTCCCAATATTAAAACATGTATTACGCCGCTGAAACGGGGAATGAAGGTAGAAACCCAGAAAGGTAAAGGAGTTTACAAATGATTAAAACAGATATATTGATAATTGGCGGCGGTCCGGCAGGTCTGGGTGCTGCAATTGAGACTACAAAAAGAAAACTCAAAACGATGATCGTTGAAGAAAATCCCCGTTACGGGGGACAACTCATAAAACAGACGCATAAATTTTTTGGTTCTTCTTCACATTTTGCAGGGACCCGTGGTATTCTTATACATGAAAAATTATTCAATGAAACGGACAAAAATTATTTAACATTGAAAACCAACTATTCAGCCCTTGCCGTATATGATGATAATATAATTGGTATTCACGATAAAAATAGGAATAAATTTTTAAAGGTTGACGCAAAAAAGGTTATACTCGCAACCGGTGCATCCGAAAAGACGATCCCGTTTAAAAATAATGATCTACCCGGTATATACGGTGCAGGGGGTGTACAAACATTAATGAATGTCAATGGTGTTCTTCCCGGTAAAAAGATCTTAATGGTAGGAGCAGGGAATATTGGACTGATCGTTTCATATCAATTAATGCAGGCCGGTGCAGAGGTAGTAGGTATTGTAGAAGCAATGTCAAAACAGGGCGGTTATTTAGTGCATTTGAACAAGATAAAAAGAATGGGAGTTCCACTATATTTTAATCACACCATTGTTGAAGCATACGGTGATGATAAGGTTGAAAAAGCAGTAATTGCAGAGGTAGATAAAAATTGGAAAATAATCGATGGTACACAAAAAAGTATTGAATGTGATACAATTTGTTTAGCGGTAGGTTTAACACCAACATCTGAACTTTTGTGGCAGGCCGGTGTTGAAATGACATTTAATCCTGCCCTTGGCGGATATATTCCGAAATATAATGAGATCATGGCAACTAATCAGGATAAATTTTTTGTTGCCGGTGATGCAGCAGGCATAGGCGAAGCAACTTCTGCAATCATTGAAGGACGTATAGCCGGAATATCTGCTGCAAGTTCGCTTGGTGCAGAAATGAATCCAAAAAAATACCAAAAGCCCTTATTAGATTATATAAACAATTTAAGGGATGGGTCTACCGGTATAAAGGTAAAAAAAGCAAAATATGATTTATGGGGTAAAGAGCTAAAAAATATTAAGGAAACTGAAATAAGACCTAACCAAAAGGGAAAAGTAAAAAAAGACAGAAAACAGCCCTATGTTGTTATCGAATGTACAGAGGATATTCCCTGTAATCCTTGTGAGGCATCATGTCCATTTAATGCAATTGATATTGGAAAAAGAATTGTAAATATACCTGTTGTGGATGTTGATAAATGTACGGGATGTTTTTCCTGTATTACATCATGTCCAGGGCTTGCTATATTTGGTATTTCAGAAAATACTGTAAAGGATAAGGTGGTTATCTCAATACCCTATGAATTGTATCCTCTACCGGAAAAGAAAGATATAGTTTGGGCAGTTGATAAGAATGGGCAGATAGTTTCGGAAGCAGAGGTTTATGCAATAAGAAAAAATAAAAACAAAACAAATATAGTTTCAATCATAGTAGATAAAAAATACAAAGATTCAGTAAGACACTTTTACCCTCAAAGTAAGGGTGATGTGATCATATGCAGATGTAATGATGTTACTGCAAAAGAAATTAACGATGCCATTGATGATGGGTATTCGGATTTTGAGGAATTAAAAAGATATTTACGGGTAACCATGGGACCATGTCAGGGAAGGGGTTGTCGTCATCTTGTAATGGGAATGATCAAAGCAAAGACGGGAAAAGATCCCGCCAAAGGCTCTACCGGTACAAGACGGCCGCCTGAATCATCAATACCTTTTAAGGCGGTTGCAAAGGGAAATAAAAGGAGAAAAAAATGAAAAAGTCCTATGATGTGGGAATAATCGGTGGCGGTATCATTGGTGCTACTATTGCTTATTATCTTGCAAAAATGGGAATGAAAAATGTTGTTCTATTTGACAAAAGCTACTTTACAAGTGGTTCAACCGGTCGCTGCGGCGGAGGTATAAGACAGCAATGGTCAACACCGGCAAATGTTAAATTAGGCATTCGCTCGGTAAAACTTTTTGAACAATATGAAAAAGAATTGAATTTTAGTTTTGATTATGTTCAGAAAGGATATTTAATTCTTGCTTTTACAGATGATGAGGTCAAGGCATTCAAAAAAAATGTGAAGATGCAGAAATCTCTTGGTTTAAAGGTTGATTTTATTTCAAAAAAAGAAGCAAAAAAGATAGTTCCATTTTTAAATACCAATGATATATTAGGTGCCACATATTGCCCGACAGACGGTTTGGGAAGTCCATTCCTTGCAACATTCGGATATTTGAAAAGAGCCAGAGAAATGGGGATTGAGATCTATAATTATACGAAGGTATTATCAATAAAGAAAAATAAAGGGAAATATGATCTTAAAACATCAAACGGTAATGTATCTGTAAAATATGTGGTCAATGCTGCGGGTCCATGGGCAAAGGATATTTCGAAAATGCTCAATTATGATATTCCCGTTCATCCTGAAAGACATCAGATTCTTGTTACAGAACCATTAGAAAGAATGGTGGACCCAATGGTAATTGATTTCAAACATGGATTTTACGGGTCGCAGGAAAAAAATGGCGGTTTTGTCATGGGTGAAGGAGACCCTACAGAACCGGAATCGCATAAGGTTTCATCCCATTGGAAATTTTTAGAGAGTATTTCAAAAAAATTCACATATCTTTTTCCTAAATTCAAGGATGTAAAAATTCTTAGACAATGGGCAGGGTCCTATACTGTATCTCCGGATGCACAGCCCATTTTGGGACCAATTTCAAAAGAGGATAAAAATTTCTTTTTAGCAGTAGGATATTCCGGACATGGTTTTATGTTAGCGCCTGCCACGGGTGAGGCAATAGCGGAATGGATCCTTTATGGAAAGGCGAAAACCACGGATATTTCACATCTTACAATGGAAAGGATAGAAAAGGGTTTAATAGAGCAAGAACATAGTGTGGTTTAGAAGAAATAGAAAATTTATTAAAGAAATCAAAACTTTTTAATGCGAAAAATAAATATTTCTGTTCTTTTTCAAAATCATAATTTAGACCAACATTAACTAAAAAACCCAATAAACAAAATAATATCCTCTTGTTTAATTATTAAATATGGTCATTATTTCTATTGATTTTGATTGGCACTTTCGTATTTGGCTAAATACGAAAATAGAAATA
>CAYVPX010000182.1:0-3534 GCA_964453935.1 uncultured bacterium
TAAAAACTGCTTTTCCCTTATCATTGTTCCCTCATTTACTATTAATTATATCCGAATATAGTATATTTTTAATTAGAAGTCAAATAATATTTTTGATATCCGGTAGATAGGTGCGGACATATTTACCACCCAATTAGAAAGAAACAAAATGAATATAGATGACATCCCTTTTAGTTCGGGATCTCGAAAACAAAAGTAAATGTATATTGGAACGAGCATGAAAAGTAAAGGCTCGAGGATCTTGAGTAATATTACATAATTAACTTTTTTTACTTCTTAGATCTTTCCATCATTTTAATGAGAAAGATTCGCAAGGTTATGGCGGAGAAAAATCTATTGGGAGAATATTTTTTCACTATATTCAATACAGGGTCTCATATTGATTCTATTATCCCTATTTTACATTATATATCAGGATTAAAATACAAAATTACAAATTAATATTTATTAAATCAATACCAATTGATTTATAACCTGATATTTCACGTGTGTATATATCGGGGAAATTAACGGATGCTTTTTTATTCTCCAGATTAACTAACCCTTTAGCTTTCACCTGTATTTCCTTATATTTTCTTGTAAAATTGAATCCCATAACCGCTCCTATAATGGGAACAACATACATAATAACATTAAAATAGAAATTTTCATTGTAACATAACGAATCAACAGGATTTATGTAATTATAAGCACTGTAAAGTCCAACACCAATAGCCTGTAATCCTATGGAAATTGCCGTTCCGTATAACATTGTTTTTGCCAGAGAACCCGTTTCATCTCCAATATTCCCAATAAAAAATACGACAAGCTGATCTACCGATATAATAATAAAATTCGGAATAATACCAAATCCTCCTACACCCAAATCCCAAATTATATTTTTATTACCAAAAATATAATTTAAAACATCCAAACTTACCGATTCTATTATTATCCCTCCGGCACACTCTCCTGCTATTCTGATTAAATTAAGCGGAGGTATTTTCTCCTTTGTTCCAATGCCGACTTTTACAGAATCATTAACTCCCTTCTCGTAATTGCTACTCACAATATTTGTGCTATTAGCGTAATTTACATATTCCAATTCCTTTATGTTGCTATTAGTGAAATCGGCTCCACTGAGTCCGTATAAAGAAATAATAAAAATCAGACAACTTAATAACACTTTTCTATTATTCATCTTCAACATGTATAACCGAGTATGTACTCGTGGAATCTCCTGTTTTTATGGTATCCGTAATACTATCCGTAAAAGGATCTATTACATAAATTTTCCCGTACAAATACGAAGCTGCGAATATTTTATCAAGTGATTCGGAATAATCGAGGCACTCCGCCCCGCCTTTCGGAACATCAATAGATTTAATCCATTCATTTGTATTCGTATCAATCACATCTATTTTCTTATATCCGTTAACATCGAAATAAGTTATATACAATTTATCTCGGGCAATAACCATACTTTGGGGAAAATGATCACCATCCGGTAAATTTATAGTGTTTTTCAAACTCAAATCCGATAGTGAAAATACAACAACTTTTCTTGAGCAACACGCATAAAGGTTGTTCCCGGATATAATTGCCACATTTGAACCATCATTATTTATAAGGGGAATATGAGAAGCTATAATTGATTTTGTTTTCTTTGAATATAATACAAAATATTGAGGAGCATAACTTTGCTCAACTCCCATTATAACGGTATCCCCATTGGAAACCACAAAATCAACAAGATCTGGTTTTTGGAATGCTATCGTATCAATAACTTTTTTCGTATCCAAATTGTAAATATAATTATAACAACTGTCATTGGAATAATAAAAAAGATTCGTGCTGACAAAAGCCATATTATTCCCTATGGTATATATCTTATCAGGAGCCCAACCGACTTTCGATTCCTCGATTTGCCCGGTGGACGGATTCAATATCCTGAGTACATCTGATCCATCATTGGGGTTTTTGGCATTTTTATCGGATAATGTTACATAGAGAAGTCCTTTGTAAACCAAAAAATCATCTATTTGCTCCAGCTTAAAGTTATCTCTTCGAGCGACTTCTTCTCTACCAATAACACTATCCCCCTTCGTATCCACAACGGTTATGTAACCACTCGAAGCACTCATTAAAAAAGCGGCGTGCGGAGGTATCCGAAGCGCTTTCGTATTTAGTTTGGAACCAAAATCCAATAGGCTACACCCGGTAAAGATTATTAATATTATAAGGGGGATAATATATTTCATCCTTATTTTACCAACTATGTTGAACAACATAAGTATCTCCGTCATTATATATATCGTCCGGACTTACCGAATGATGACTCCAAAATCCTTCCGTAGCATCAATATCTATTCTCGGGCTCGTCCAATAATACGCCGCCCATACAAGCTGAGAACAATAGAATTTGCTCGTTGTCCATTTATTATACCAATTATCATTATATGGGTATCCGATTTTTGAATAAGCGTAATTCTGTGCAGTAATACGCTTAGAGATTGATGTATTAACCCTTAACAATGCCCCCTCGTCATAACCGTTAAAAACAGTAAAACTTTGTTCAAGCACTCCTCTTCCTCTATATGAAGAAATAACATGTTTGTACATTGGTGTAGGACCATTCACATAACCTATACCTGCATGACAATAGTGACCTACGGGAGAAAAACCGTCATGAACGACAATCGGATCACCCAATGAAAGGAGGTGCCAAAAATCCACCGAATTGTGATGATCATTTCTTGCGTCTTCTTGCAACTCTTTTTGCTCTATAATAATTGAAAATACTTCGGAATCATTCTCGGAAGGTTGCCATCTCTCTACGCTTTTAAACTGCTCCCACGGAATGCATTTTTCCTTTTCCATACATGCCTTTTTCAATTCCATAAACCTATTCCTGCTAATCTTTTTTTTAACAGGTCTGTAATCCGAAACATTTTCTCCTTCCGCTTCAAGCTGGTAATTCAAGGCATTATCAAGATAGCTGTTACCCTTGTATTCTATCAAATGCCACCCTCTTCTTTCCAAAATCTTAACCCTTTCTTCTCTGGGAAGAGAAAATATAAATTTCATATCTTCCGAATTTAATTTACTTTTTTGCGATAAATACTGCACTACATTGGGATTTAAATCCGAATATGAAACGCCTTTTACTCCAGAGTTAGTTGATGAATCCGATACATCGGGCTTTTCATAACTACAACTGGTACCAACCATTACAAGGAAATAAATTAGTAAGTAAGCGAGCAAGTGAGTGAGTGAGTGAGTGAGTGAGTGAGTGAGTGAGTAAATTTTTCATATTGCCCCCTTTTTGGCTTTTTTGATTTTACACAACTAATAATGAAATATCATTTTCTCACATCATTGTCAAGCACTTTTTTAGATGAATAGATAGGAAAGAAAGATTAACCACCTAATGGAAATGAAGGAAAAGGGATTCCGAGATAGGTTGTAATGATAGGGAGAGTTAAATACCCCTCCACTACATGGCCATCCCCTCTCTAAGAGGGAAGTCGGGGGATATTGAAACAAGTCTGGCAT
>CAYVPX010000183.1:0-3515 GCA_964453935.1 uncultured bacterium
AAAACTTCAAACATTAAATATTCTATTCACTTATACTGTATGCGTGCGGATACGCACAGACAGGCACCATTTAACTATTATTCACCCGCACTAATTCAACCTGAGCAAAATATTTCCGAAGAATGCTTGACTCATTTTCTATTTTTTGATATAATGTTTTTTTAAAGTTAAAAGGAGGTTATATGAGAAAGTTTAAACTTTTAACATTGATCATGCTTTTGGTATTTTTGGTCTCATTTGCAGGAAGCGAGCAAAATGTTTTGATCGTTGGTGGACAAAACCAGCAACATCAGCAAAATATGAACAGCGGGGATCCTATCTCTGCATCAACTGTTTCAGCACAGGCGAATACCAATAAATTCATGTGGTTCGGTGCCGGATGTTTGTTCGGTCTTTTAGGCATTGGCGCTGCATATTTAGTTGAACCAAATCCCCCAGCGACAGCATTGGTTGGTAAAAATGCAAATTATGTTGCAACATACACACAAAACTATAAAAAAATAGCCAAGGGCATTCAAACAAAAGAAGCCATCTGGGGTTGTGTTACTTCAGGTTTGATTTATGCATTGTATTACGTTTTCGTTTATGTAATATTTGCTACAGCATCAACAGACCCATACTATTATTGATAGAACTTGAAGAAAAAATTAATAATTTTTGTCTTTTTTCTTTTAGTAATATCTATTAATACCAGTGCAGATAGAGTTAACTCTCTATCTGCACTTTTTTCACTTTCAGTTCAAAGTCAAAAAGATACTCAACCGGCAATATCAACTGGAAGATTATACTATTTTAGTTATAACCTTTTTATGGAAGTACTTTCTCCTGTTCATCAGATCATGATATTTTCAGGAAATAAACTCACAATTTATTATCCCGAAGGAAAAAAAGCTTTTATCATTACCTCAAAAATACCGCAGATGCTACCCCTTTTCTCTCTGTTCATAATGACCTTTGAAAGTGATTTAGGACTATCCAAATTAGGTTTCACCTTAGAAAAGATCAAGAAATCCGGAAAAATTAAAACCCTTTATTTTCAACCTATGAAAAAACTAAGAAAGTTTTTAAAATACTATGAGATCTCTTTAAATCCCCAAAGAAATCCTAGTATCATAGAGGTTGTTGATGCAAAAGACAGAGTGATCTCAAAAACCTTAATAAAAAATTACAAAAAGGATAGAAGTATTTTCATTCCTCAATACATTGAAACAAGGAAGTTCATACCCCAAAAAAGTAAAGAGATAATGTCCCTTTCAAGTGTAATGGTCAATGGACTCATTCCTCAGAATATAAAGAGCTTTCATATTCCTCAAGGGACAGATATTAAAGAAGTAGAATGGTAAAAAAAACTCTATTATTATTTCTATTTTTCACTTATGTTCTCACATTTGGCTCAAATGATTTTATAAAAAATGAGAGGAACTTTTTAAAAAAGAACTTCAAGATAAAAAAAAGCACAAAATATGTATATAATATTGACTATGATTTTAAAAAAGCACCTTTTAATGAATTGGCTTTTTTGGGATTTTTTACATTAAGATTATATCAATTTTTCATATCATCCCAAGATAAAGATACCTGTATGTTTCACCCTCATTGTTCATTATACGCACAGATCTCTATTAATAAATATGGGCTCGTTAAGGGTGGTATAATGTCTGCATCAAGGCTATTACGTTGTAATGGTGTAGGTGGTTCCTATTATTATAATATTGCACCGGACGGTAAAATCATTGATCCCCCCGATAGGAATTATTTATGGAAAAAATAAAAATATTGATCTTTGTAATGCTTATTTTCATTGGTATCAACATTTTTGCAATTGATTACTATTCATACAATAATGAGGTAAAATTTATAAATTTTTTATATCAGATCGGTGATTATGAGCGTGTTGTGAACGAAGGTTTACGAGCTACTATTATTTTTAAGGATAAAAAACAAGACCTGTTCCCAATTATTGTAAAATCCTACTTAAAATTGAAAAGGTTCAAGGAAGTCAAACGTCTTATTGAGATAAATAAACTAAATTATAATGACACATATTTTTATACACTTTTTAAATTAAAACTTTATGATAATATTATGAATATTAATGCTGCCAATAAGTTTCAGAAAAAACTGCTTTTTTCAACTTTTTTAATAAAGGGAAATATTGAAAAAGCAAAAAAATATCTGCCGAATATTTCTCAAGGAACAGACGAATTATCCCTCATATTAAAAAAGGACTATATAAAACTAACGAATTTTAAAAAGAAAAGTCCTCTACTTGCAGGATTAATGTCCTCTATTATTCCCGGAACAGGGAAGATCTATGCGGGCAGAACAGCAGACGGAATATTTGCAATGATATATATTCTATCAATGCTATATAAAACCTATTATACCTTCAATAAAAATGGTCTTGACAATTTTGAGGGTTGGATATGGGGTGGAATGTCGTTATATTTTTATATTGGCGATATTTACGGCTCTGTTGCCGCAGTAAAATTCAGAAAAAGAGACTTTTTAGAAAAGATGGAAAATGAAATTCAGCTTAACTTTACTATTAATTTTTAGTATCATTTCATTTACTTTTTCATCCTCACCCGTTGAGCTTGGAAAGAATTTTGAAAAACAAGGGAATTATTATGATGCCATCACCGAGTATGAAAGATACTATTTTATTTCACATGATAATAATATTCTTTTAAAGATCGCCGATCTATACAGGAATATTAATGATTATAAAAGTTCAAACAATATTTTAAATATTGCCTATATGAATATCGGTGATCCTAATGAAAATTTTAAGGTGCAGCTCATGGAGATAACAAACTATATTTTGCTCAATAAATTTTCAATAGCAGAGGTTATACTGGAACGATTACCCGATAAAATGAAAAAGAGATACAATGATATTGTTACATTACAATATGTATTTATTTACATTTCTACCAATAGGGAAATGCAGGCATTAAGGCTCATTCCGCAAATAAAAAAAGAGCATATTCGGGAATTTTCAAAAAATATTATCACACTGCACAAAAAAAAATATACTCCGAATTATATTAAAACACTTTCATCGATTGTTCCGGGTTTAGGTCAATTACTTGTGGGAAAGATACCTCAGGGATTGGATGCAATGGCTTTGAATGGTGCAGTTTATTATCTTTGGGTTTCTTTATTTTTGCAAAAGGATTATTACGATCTTTTTGTTTATTTCATGAGTTTCAAACGATATTTTGAAGGGCAAAGAAAGCATGCCGAACAATATGCCACAGAAAGAAATAAAATAATTCAAAAAGAGATCATTTCATTATTTAAGAAGTATTTGGGAAATTGAGAATGGACAATTAAAAAAGCAAAAGTCATTCAGAGCATCGAAGATGCGTAGGAATCTAAAAGAAATGGATTATAAACAGAGAAAAATACAATTGACAAAGGAAAATGGACAATGGACAATAAAAAAAGAAAAAATAATACAGAGACAAAATTATAACCGATAACAGGGTGCTCATTCGGGAACCGATTGA
>CAYVPX010000184.1:0-3489 GCA_964453935.1 uncultured bacterium
GGTATCTATTTCTTATTGGTAAAATCCCGCAAAAATGGTATAATAATAAGAAAATTTGCAAAGGTGAGATGATTATGAGAAGAACGTATTTATATGCCAAACTTCATATGGCAAAGGTTACAGATGCTCATATCAATTATGATGGAAGCATCACTATTGACAAAGAATTATTAAAATTATCGGGTATCAGAGAATTTGAAAAGGTTCTCATTGCAAATGTATCAAATGG
Source organism: uncultured bacterium (assembly GCA_964453935.1). Taxonomy (GTDB): domain Bacteria; phylum AUK180; class AUK180; order AUK180; family AUK180; genus AUK180. The sequence continues at coordinate 230 of CAYVPX010000184.1, forward strand.
AAATAGATTTGAAACATATGTTATTCCCGGTAAAAAGGGGGAGATAATTCTTAATGGGGCTACTGCACGTTTAGGTAAAACTGGTGATAGGATTATTATTTTTTCCTTTTGTCATTTAACTGACGAAGAGTTTGATACCTTCGGAGGTCCGGTTAAGATCTTTCTAAATGAAAATAATGAAATGGAAAGGGTAGAAAAATGAAAGAAAAATTTAAGAGCTTCAAAGAAATCGAAAAATCCTTAAAAAAGAATAAAGATAAGGTTACAATTATCCTTGTTTCTGCACACGATAAAGAACCTTTGATCTCTATATCAAAGGGAATAACAAAAGGTCTATGCAATGGTATATTGGTGGGAAAAAAGAAAAAGATCAAAGAAATATTAAAAGATATTAATATAGACCAAAAGCTTTTTGAAATTCATGATGCTGATAACGATGCAGAAATATTAGACAAGGCAATTGAGATCCTTCATAATAAAAAAAATTCTATACTTATGAAGGGGCTTATTCCTACCCCTGTTTTTATGAAAAAGGTGCTTTCCAAGGATGCAGATCTTAAAACAGGAAGAACAATATCACATTCCTTTGTATTTGAAAATCCCTTTTCTAAAAAATTTACTATTATTTCAGATGGTGGTATCGTTCCATTTCCTACATATGAACAGAGAAAGGAAATAATTGAAAATAATTTGCAGCTTGCAAAAAGTTTCGGAATAAAACGAGTAAAGATAGCTATGATCTCTGCTTCTGAAAAGGTTACCGAAAAAATACCTTCCACCGTCGAGTTTGATAACTTAAAAAAAGAATTTAAGAATAGAAAAGATATGATCATCGACGGTCCTTTTGGTATTGATGTAGCAATCAGAAAAAAATCCGCTTTACATAAAGGTATAAATTCTCCAGTGTCCCAAAAAGCAGATATTTGGCTGATGCCTTCGGTTGAAGCAGGAAATATGGCTGCAAAATCAATACTTTATTTTGGAAAAGTAAAAGCTGCCGGTTTGATCACCGGAGCAAGAGTGCCAATAATATTATTATCGAGAGCAGATGATAGTAAAACAAAATATAATTCAATTTTATTAGGTTTAATTGCATTGAGGAGTTTCAAATGAAAAAAATCATTACCATTGCTTTACTTATTGTTTTAGGAAATTTAGCGGTTGCCGGTGAAGCACCTGTACGTCCAATAAAAACTATCAATTTACGAAATAAATCAAATACATCTGCAGCTACAATTAAAACCAATCCCATTGTCAAATCAAGCGTAACAAATACCGGAGCAAAAAAGGTCAATGAGTTAAAGTCAGATCTTCCGAAAATTCCACAGGACTGGGGACATCTGGTAAAAGGTGAGTTTGTTATGGACGGTGCTTATCTTGCCCTATATTTTGAAGATAAGGATGGAAATATTAGGGTTGCCATATATTCTACTGACAAGAAAGTTAAACTTTATAAATTAATGGTATTTCCAAGAGAAAAAAAATAATAAATGCATAGTATTATTCATTTTTTACAATCAATTGGATTATCTAAGGAGATTATTGTTGCAATAATTTCCATGATGCCTATATTTGAACTGCGAGGCGGAATTCCATTGGGTGTATTTTTCTTTAAAATGAATATTTTAAGTACCGCTATTATTTCTATAACTGCAAATATACTGGTTATTCCACCCATATTATGGCTTTTAAAACCCGTCAATAAATGGCTTGAGAGCTTTGAACAGGGGAATAACATTATTGAAAAATTAAGAAAAAGAGCTATTGCAAAATCTAAGATTGTTCAAAAATTGGAGTTTTTTGGATTAATGCTGTTTGTTGCTATGCCGTTGCCCGGTAGTGGAGCATGGACTGGTGCATTGATTGCTTTCTTTTTAAAAATGTCTTTGAAAAAATCATTATTATATATTATTTTAGGTGTTATTATTGCAGGTATTTTAGTAACTTTTTTGACATATTTATTTAATATTGGTATAATAAAAAGTACTGGAATATTTATTAAAAAAGTCGGGGTGTAGCGCAGTGGCTAGCGCGCTCGGTTCGGGACCGAGAGGCCGGAGGTTCAAATCCTCTCACCCCGACCAAGAATGGAGTAAATTATGAGGCAAACTATTATTGGTGTTGTAGGGTCAAGTGTTCCTTTGAAGGAATATGAAGAAATTGCTTTTGAAGTAGGCAAAATAATCGCTGAAAAGAAATGGATACTTATTACAGGTGGATTGGGCGGTATCATGGAAAAAGCATGTGAAGGGGCAAAGAGCAAGGATGGGTTAACCATTGGGATTTTACCGGGTTCAAGCAAAAAGGATGCAAACCAATTTGTAGATGTTCCAATATTGACGGCAATGCAGCAGGCAAGGAATAATGTAATTGTGAATTCTGCAGACGTTATTATTGCTATAGGTGCCGGATTTGGTACATTATCTGAGATAGCAATTGCTTTGAAGATAAACAAACCGGTTATTTCAATAAATTCATGGGATGTTGATGATAAGGTCATTCGTGTAGATGAACCACAGAACATAGTTGCACAAGTAGAAAAATTAATTAAGAAAAAGAAAAAATGAGAAGAATAATTCTTATTATACCCCTCTTATTAACAATGTCTTGCTCTTTTATTGGTAAAAACATTGAAAAGGGGGCAAATAAGGATTTTATTCATACAACAAATATTAGAAATGTTGATATAAAAAAAAATAAATATAAGAAATTTAAGCAATACACCATAAGTAAAGGTGAAACACTTTATAGAATAAGTAAAAATTTTGATATTCCCATCGAACAATTGGCTGCCATTAATAATATACAGGATGCAACTAAAATATATGTTGGCCAAACTATTAAAGTTCCTGATAAATATATTACGAAAAAATCTGCTATTTCCCCTGTCAAAAAACCGGTATATAAGGATTTAAATAATGATGATTTTTTAAAATTATGGCCATTAAAAAACACTTCAAGGATAAATGTTATAAAAAAATTCGGAAGAATATTTGATAAGGATTTAAAAATATTCACTATGAATAACGGACTTGATATTAAACTAAATGATGATAATCGAGTTTATTCATGTGCTGCCGGGAAGGTAACTTATATAAGTTTCGTAAGGGGTGTTGGTAAGATCGTTGGTGTTAAATTAAGTGGTAATTACTATTTATTCTACTATCCTTTTAACAAAATTTCTGTGAAAAAGGGGAATTTTGTTAATCCGGGAATTATTCTTGGAACATTGAGTGGGAATATATTGCATTTTGAGATCA
>CAYVPX010000185.1:0-3487 GCA_964453935.1 uncultured bacterium
TTTCTTTCAATATCTTTGATAATATAGTTCTTGTTTGTGATAATGAAAAACGCAGGATAATAAAAAGGGAAGGTATTGAGAACATTTTTCTTGCCGCCGCCGGTGATGAGAGAATAGATTCCATAAGATCTGCTTTTCAAACCATTTCTCCAAATAAAGATGATATTGTTCTTATTCATGATGCCGCCCGTCCTAATGTATCAAAAGATATTGTAAGCAGGGTCATTATCGGAACAAAACTTCACGGGAATAGTTTCCCATCTGTAGCTATAAATGATACTGTTCGCTATTATAAAGGAGAAAAAAGCCGTACTATTGATAGGAATAATCTTTTCTTAATACAAACCCCTCAGGGTTTTTCTTATGAAATATTAAATCAAATTCTTTCGTATAATACTCAAGACAAAGAGACGATCTTTGACGAAGGTGTAATTATGGAAAAGCTCGGATTAAAAATTTTCCTTACCGAAGGAGATCCCTTCAATATTAAAATAACAAGACCTGCTGATTATACCCACCTATTGGATATTATAAAATGAAATTAACATTGTTTGGGGAAATAGTAAAAGAGGGCTTAGATCAGATATATATAAATAGGATGCGGTCATTTCTAACGGTTTTAGGTATCATTTTAGGTGTATCTTCTCTAATTGTAATGTTTTCACTGATAAATGCAGGTAAACAAAGAAGTTTGAGATGGATGAGCCGCTGGATAAATAAGGTTACCGTATCTTATATGCCTCCATCAAGAATGCAAAAATCAGAAAAGTTACATTCTAAAGAATTTGGTATAAGTTATTATGATTACTTGGCTTTGAAAAAAGCTCATATTCCAGGGCTTAAAGAATTAAATCCGACACAAACAACTTATACACAAGTGAATACAAAATTAAACAAGCAGGAAACCAGGGTAGTGGGTGGAACAAATATTTATTTAAATGATGGAGATTATGAACTTGATAAGGGAAGATATTTTATTGATGATGATGAAACTTTTGTTGATAGAAGTGTGATTATAGGGTCGGAGATAGCAAAAAATTTTTTTAGAAATCCCAATAATTGTGTTGGCAAATTTATTAAAATATCGGGAAAAAATTTCAAAGTTATAGGCGTATTAAAGAAAGTTCCGGGCTGGGGAAAAAGAAAAAATAGATGGACCCGTTGGATCAATTCAATTCTGGTGGTACCATTAAAAACAATGATGTTACGTCTAAACGGTAATAAAAAAATAAGTTTATCTTATAGGGTTGATTCGGTAAATAATATGGAAGCCATAAATGTTAAAGTAAAAAAAGCTATTATTGCCCGCCGCGGAGTAGAAGACTTTAGTTTAGAGAACCGTGGTGAAGATATTCAAGAATTCCAGAAAAATCAAAATATGTGGAACTTTATTTTGGCAATAATTGCAATGATCTCTTTGATCGTTGGAGGAATCGGTATTACAAATATCATGCTTGCAACCATTAAGGAGAGGATAAGAGAGATAGGTCTTAAAAAAGCCATTGGTGCCACTGCAAATAATATAAAGTTTCAATTTATTACAGAATCTACAATACTCGCACTTTTGGGTGGAATTATCGGTGTGATTTTAGGTATTGCTTTTTCATCACTTTCACAAATGATATTAGGGTTGCAAGGCAACTTAAACCTGTTCATTATTTTAGTAAGCTTGATATTTTCACTATTGGTAGGTCTTATTTCAGGGTTTTATCCTGCGGTGAAGGCAGGTAATATTCCTCCTATTGATGCTTTAAGATACGAATAATTCTTGCACCCAGCCATTACTGAAACCCTTTTTATCAAAGAACTTTATTACTTTATCATATTCATTTTTGTTTATCTTTCGATTAAGAGATGTATCATCAACGGCTTTATATGCTGGAAAATATTGAAACATCAATGATATAAATATCTTTTCCTTATATTGAGACAAATATTCAAGTACTTCAAGTGTATTATCAATATGGTTGGGAATAACAAGATGTCTTACAATGATCCCTTCTTTCATAATGCCCTTATTAATAATATTATTTTTACTTTCCAAGATCATTTCAAAGGATTTTCGATTGTTTTCCACATAGTTCTTTATTCCGCTTAAATTCCATGCGGTATCATTAGATGAGTATTTCATATCATATAAAAATATGTCAATATATTGGAATAAATTTTCTACAATTAAAGGATTTTCATAGCCCGAGGTATTATAAGCAATAGGGATATGCAGCCCATTGGCTTTGGCGAGTTCGATTGCAGGTATTATCAAATGTGAAAGGTGTGTTGGCGTAACAAGATTAATATTATTAGCTCCTTTTTTTTCAAGTGAAAGCATAATATGGGATAACTCTTCTATGGAGATGTTCTTGCCGTATTTGAACTGTGAAATAGGGTAGTTCTGACAGAAACGGCATTTCAATGAACATCCTGAAAAGAATATTGCTCCGGAACCATTCTTTCCGGAAATGGCAGGTTCTTCTCCGTAATGAAGGTTCCATGCTGAGATCCTCAAATCATTTACTCCGCATATCCCAAGTGCTTCTGAAAATCTGTTTATTTTACAATTATGGGGACAAAGCTCACAGTGTAAAGCATTTCTAGTGAAAAATTTTAGAGACATCTTTGATTATATAATAAATTTTGTTGAGTATGTGCCAAAAGTGATAATATCACCATCTTTGATCTCTGCAATGGAGATCTTTTTCTTGTTAACAAATGTTCCATTTCTTGATTCGAGATCTCTTATATAAAATTTCCCATTTTGTAAACTGATCTTAGCATGCATTCTGGAAATGGTCGTATCTTCAATAACAATATCTGCTTTTAATGATCTACCAACAATAACGGATGCTTTATTGATCAAATACTCAATCTTCTCACCATTCGGTCCATCAGCAAGAAGCTTTGGGTTTGAGATCTCTGATTTTTGTTCTTCATCACTTAATTCGTCATAAACGATCTTTGTTTCTGTTTCTTCGTCATTAACAAAGCCCTCATCATAGATTATCATAAAATTGGAAATTTGAATCTCATCACCATCTTCAAGTATATGTTCCATGATCTTCATATCATTAAGGTATGATCCTTCATCACTGTTGAGGTCCCTGAATATCCAGTTATCACCTTCTTTTACTATCTTGGCATGCTGGGATGCAACAAGTAGATTATCAAGAACAATATCATTTGAGGAGTCGGCTCCAATACTAAATTCATCCTTGTTCATCTGCAAAGTTTGAATAATTTTGTCGCCTTCTTTTATAATTAAAACTTCCATATTTTTTTCCTTTCTATATTTTATCAAAATATTTATATTTTTGCAAATTATTCTTTAATAAATTTTATTTTCAACTGATGAATTTATTTAATAATAGAATATTAAAAAATATAATAAGAATTAATGGTGTTATCAATAATAGTCCCATAGTTCCAATACTATGGTACTAACTGAAGCATAAAACCTTCTATATTGTGAAATAACAATTTAAAACATAGT
>CAYVPX010000186.1:0-3459 GCA_964453935.1 uncultured bacterium
AAAACGCACCCTGCAGGATTCGAACCTGCAACCTGCGGATTCGAAGTCCGACGCTCTATCCGTTGAGCTAAGGGTGCATAGTTTTTTAATAATGGTCGGGGAAGCGGGACTCGAACCCGCGACCTCATGGTCCCAAACCATGCGCGCTGCCATCTGCGCCACTCCCCGACTTTAAAACATTATTATATAATTTTTTAAAAAATAATCAAGTTATTTGAATAAAAAAAACCGGGCAAGAATGCCCGGCTTCAATTTTAAAAATTACTCTACTGTAATTGCTTTTACTGGGCAAGCTTCAGCTGCTTCTTTTGCACAATCAACTTTTTCTTGTGAAATAACGCCGGCTTTACCATCATCCTGAATTTCAAATACATCAGGACACATACTAGCACAAACTCCACAACCAATACATGCGTCTTTGTCGATTTTGATCATTTTTGCCTCCATTTATAAATTGAATTTATTCTTTAAAATGTCTTCTAAAGAAGTTCCCTTCTCTTCAAGATCATAATACACTCTTACATAGGGCTTCTTTATGTTAACAACTCTTTTAAGATTAATGGGTGTTGCACCTAAAACAACATCACATTCTGCATTGTCAATTGTTTTTTCAAGATCTTTCATTTGTTTTTCACCATAACCCATAGCAGGTAATATTTTTTCAAGGTGGTTGTATTTTTCATAAGTTGATTTAATTGAATCAACTGCATATGGTCTGGGGTCAATGATCTCACTGGCACCATATTGTTCGGCAGCAACATATCCCGCGCCGTATTTCATTTCTCCGTGCGTAAGTGTTGGTCCATCTTCAACAACAAGAACTTTTTTACCTTTAATGGCTTCGGGATCCTCTACTCTTACCGGTGAATTGGCATGGATAATTCCTGCCTTCGGATTCACTTCCTTTGCATGCTTAACAATAAGATCAATATCATCGGGTCTTGCTGAATCTTCTTTATTGATAATGATATAATCAGCCAATCTGAAATTAGTTTCTCCCGGATAATAAAGCATTTCATGACCTGGTCTTAGTGGATCTGCAACTGTAAATGTAAGATCTGATCTATAAAAACTAAAATCATTGTTTCCGCCATCCCATAGAACGATGTCGGCTTCTTGTTCTGCCTGTCTGATTATCTTTTCATAATCAACACCGGCATAAACAATTACTCCTTTATCTATATGCGGTTCATATTCTTCTCTTTCCTCTATAGTGCATTCATATTTATCAAGATCATCATATGTTTCAAACCTTTCTGCAATTTGTTTTGAAAGATCGCCATAGGGCATAGGATGTCTGATAACCACAACTTTTTTTCCTGCTTTTGTTAATATTTCAACTATTCTTCGTGTTGTTTGTGATTTACCGCAGCCTGTTCTAACTGCTAAAATAGAAATAAGTGGTTTATTACATTTGATCTGTGTATCATTTGGTCCTAACAGCATAAAAGAAGCACCGGCTGCTTGCACCAATGATGCTTTATGCATTAAATTAATATGTTTTATATCGGAATAGGAAAAGTAAACCTCATCAATATTATGTTCTTTAATAAGTTTTACCAAGTCCTTCTCATCATATATTGGGATACCGTTGGGATATAATTCACCTGAAAGTTCTACGGGATACTTTCTACCTGCAATGTCTGGAATTTGTGTCGCTGTAAAACAAACAACGTTAAAATTCTCATTTTTCCTAAAAAATGTGTTAAAGTTGTGGAAGTCCCTTCCGGCAGCTCCCATGATGATCACGTTTCTCTTTTTCATACGCAATACCTCCGAGTTAATTTTCTATATGATACCATTTTAAACTTTAAAATCAAGTTTTTTTTAAATATTTTTGAAAATGGTTACCTTCTCCATAAAAGGAAGAAATTTCTTTGTACCGCCGTTGTTAGCTATTATGTCTTTAACTTCCTTATCATTCGGAACAAACCTACCTCCGAATAAACCTTTTATATTCTTATATTCAAACATTTCTTTATCAAATATTGTTGATGGTCCTAAGAGAAATATATGACAATTATTTGTTTTTTCAATAATTTCCATAAATGTGCCATTAAAAACAGTAGTTGAGGAAAGTATTAGCGCATCTGCACCATTTAAAAATTCATCTCTTCTGCCAATATCTGTTGTGAATTCATCGTTTTTCATAAAGTCAAAGATAGTTATTTTTATATTATCTTTCATGAATTTCTTAAAAACAGGTTTAAAATAACCTATCATAACAATGCTTTTATAATTTTTAAAGTTAACCATATCAAAAATATCACCATGAGAAAAGTCTTTACTCAAATAATTTAGCTTTGCATTAAAATAAGCATTAAGAAATATCCTATCATCCATTCTATCAATTTTAGGATCATTAATGTCCGGTACAATATGCTGCAATAAATTGGCACAAACACCAATATTACCGTTATCTAATAGCACAAGAGAATATTTTTCTCCGGTAATAAACTCCTTTACTTCGTCTTTATTAAAACCGAATTTTTCAAAATAATAAGCAATGGGTTCTTTCATTTTTTATATCCGTTATAAAATATAAAATCATCTGTCTTTTTACGCTTTTTGCTGTTTGCTGTCAATTTAGAAATGTTGTCGATGAGAGTTCTTTTATCTTTTGGATACCCCAAAGGGCTCATTGCCACAATACGAATATGTTCGGGAAGTTCTAAAAATTTTTTTAATTTTTTCTCATTATACCATGCAAGCCAACAGGTTCCGAGTCCCAATTGCGTTGCAGCAAGAACAATATGTTCCATTGCAATGGCAAAATCCACAAGGTAATAGTCCATACCGTTCAATCTTATATCTTTTTTCATATTTGAAAGCCCTATGATCAGGATGGGGGCTTTTTTCAGGAACAATGTATTCGTTGTGAATCCCGAATGTTTCAGGACCTGAGCTTTATACTGGGGATCGTCGGCTATTATGAATTCCCATGGTTGTCTGTTCTGCGTCGACGGTGCCCAACGAGCTGCTTCCAGTACCGCATCAAGCTTTTCTTTTTCAACAGCTTTTTCTAAAAAGTTCCTTACACTTTTCCTTTTAAAAAAGAGTTCCAATTCATCAATGAACTTATTCATTTTTCTTAGTATCTCCGTTAAGAAATTCTGCAAAATGCAAATATATTTTTTTATGTGTTTTTTTATACATTTCCAACCAACCTCTATAATCCATAGGATATCTTGAAATGAAACTTTTGATCTTATCTTGAGAAACAGCAAGTAGAAAATAACTGTCAATATTCTTTTTAAAAAGTTTAAATCTTTCCATTACCGTGTTTCTATAGAATTTATTTTTTAACAGATGTGCAATGAACAATGAAAGGTTCAAACTCTCAATATTCCTGTAATTTTTATAGCTATTATCGCAATAGAACCAAAGATCATCCTTTTCATAAGCTTTCAAGGGCTTGTTTAAAAAATATTTCTGCAAATAGTAGGGTTCATAATACTG
>CAYVPX010000187.1:0-3446 GCA_964453935.1 uncultured bacterium
TTGCCGATGATTCACAAAATTCCTTATAATCATAGGTATCATTACCACCTTTATCAAGGAAATAAGAATATCCCAGTATTGAAGACATCCCATGTTTTCCCTTGTAATAATTGTCCGAATCATTATAATTAACAAAGCCTGAAAATCCATAGATAGAAGATGCTGGGTCGCCCATGATCTTATGGCATTTTCCCACTTTTACATAAAGAGAAGAATTGAAAAATGTGCTTGAAATACTAATATCATAATTACTATAATCAATAACAATAGGATATTTTTTAGATAGTTTTTGTGTTTGCAAAACTCCGCTTTTTAAAAATCCATCAAAATTTTTAGATGCGTAAAGCACGCCGTCTATATTGTAATTCCCCGTTTTCTCCCATTCGATCTTTCCAATCAGGCTGATTATCTCCTGGTATATTTTTATGTATTTCAATGGATCTTCCCTTTTAAAATAATCATCTGTCACCTTTGTTTCAATCTCGTTCCCCGAAACTATCCTTTTAATCTCTGTGTTTGAAAAACTATTTTTGAATTTACCGAATGATGACTTTAAAAAAAGTATATTCCCTATCAATTCATTCAAATTTTTATTTTTTGTATATTTTCTAATTTCCACATTGTATTTTTTCCCTTTGAAATAATGTGAAAAATTATTGTTCAAAAGCTCATTGATGTTTTTATTCAGTTCATTAAAATTCTTATCCGGATAATTTAAAAAATCCAGAGTCGGCTTAAACACTCTTTTTTGCTGCTTCGCCCAATCTTTATTGAAATCAAAAGGTTTATTGAAATTAAATTCTTTATATGAACTTCGCACTGACCTCACAAATGTATCGGAAAAGAGTGTTTCACTGTAAAGTGCAGGAAAAAACATTATGAAAATTATAAAAAGAAGTATTAATATTGAAAATTTTAAAATATTCCGTTTTGGAATTTCAAGAACTTGTTCCTTTTTCATATGTATATTTTAATCTATTTTCAGAATAAATCAAATTAAAACTCTATTTTTCTGTTATCTTATCCATTAATATTTCATTTATTACCAACCAATTATTACATTTGCAACTGCCCTTGGCTCGGGTGGTAAAGTATATATATTTTTCTCATATTCATGATTATACGGTGAAATATTCAATGTCTTATTCTTTACTACAAGGGTACTGCTTCCTCCGGGATCAAATCCCATAGCAGTAATTATTCCTCTTGATAAAAGTATTTCCGCCATATCATTATGTGTGGCACCGACAGATTCGCGTATTCTACCATTTACGGTCAGAATCATAAGATTTCCTTTTGCATCAAATCCGCCAGCGATCTTGGGTCCTCGCATATCCAAAAAATCAAGTCTGGATGCTTGTGTTCTAATAGAGTTTTCTGTTTTCCAACCTTCCAGTTCCATATCTATACATACCTTACCGTTATCTACAAGCATGGGACCGGCTTCAAGTGCATATTCAACATCTTCCCAGAAATGAAGTTTGAAAATAACTTCCTTTTCTATTCTGTCCCAACCTTTTGGACATAAATTGTCTGGAAATGAAAAAGTTAATCCCACGGGCAAAATCTTGACATTTTCGCCCTTTTTAGTATGAATTATCTCTTTAATAATATTACCTGAGAAACGATATATAACTCTTCCGTCTCCTTTAATATATTCATTTGGATACATAAGGTCATAAAAATAAGGCTTCCGTGCCAATGGATTTGAAGGATTATAATTATCCTTTGTAAGAATGATCTCCCTATTCGGAGTAACTATAGTGATGCCCTGAGAACAATTTACTCGCTTTATTTTCAAAGTACCGTCAGAAAAAATGCCGAGTGCGGGTTTATTAAATAACGGAGGTGATAAAACCTTTTTCCTTGAAATAACCAGTCCAATGGGTGAACCGATATATGCTTCCGGAATACCAAGTCTGCCAATAAGTTCTGAATTTAATATATAACCCCCATTCCAGGCAATTTTTGGGGTTTTTCCCGTTTTTTTATGAAAAATTTCACAAAACTTAAGAACAGTCATAGTTTCATTTTTTTCTCCATCCATAATACGAAATTTCCACTTTTTACTTTCATCTGCTATTGGAACCTTTGCTATAGCACCCGCCCATGGCAATCCATCATTATAAATTCCCATTATACTTGATGTTAAAACATTTTCTCTCTTACTTTTCTCGGAAATGAGGGATTTCAACACCGTCATTATGGGTGAACCCTTTGTTTCCGCATCATGTTTGAGAATTTCAAGCAATTTTTTTTCACCATATTTCTTTGCAAGTTTTTTGAAGACAGCACTTTTCAATGCATTACTGAAATCTTTACAGGTTTGTACCGGGGTAGGATAGGCAAGACAAGATCTTAGTCCCGCGGGTACCCATTGCAAATAGGCACTTCCGAGAGGGATCCCCATTATTTTTGATGCTAATCTTTTTTTTACTTTTCCAATATGAAATGTTTCAATATCAATAATATCTGTCATCATTGCAGAATGATCTCCACTTGCAATAATAAACCCGTTTTTTTCTTTTACAGTCTTAAGCACTTGTAATGCCCTTTTCCCAAGTTGTTCGAAATGCACGCCTACTGTTACCTGATTACTTTTAATTATTTTACACAATCCATATTCGAATAAAAGTTTAATTTCTGATTTTGTAGATGCTGAAATATAACTCTTTAATGCATCCGCAGTAATTGATAATCCTATTGGAACATTATGTTTAATGATATAAATTGGTGCAATGTTGCTAGCAGAGTCCAGAATATTTGATGTAAGTTCCTCATCTATTTTTAACCCAAGTCGTTTTCGTAAGGGCTGAAGGACAAAGAATTCCATTTCATAGTTTATATAATTACCTGGAAATAATGCTATGGGAACATTCTCCGCAAGTCTTTTTTTTAATCTTTTTTTATGATCTATAATAAGCTCAAAACTATTTGTTAGTTGAAATATTGCATGATCAAATTCAGATAATACCCCAACTTCTTTATTAAAATCCAAACACGGCGGTGGAGATGCAATCTTATTGAAAAGAATGGTAATAACACCGGTAAGCTCTTGGAATGTTAGATCTCTGTACGGATAATGCTTTTTATTTCTATGCCTGTAATCAAAAGAATAATCAGTCCGTACAGAAACCTCACCACTTCTGTATAGAAATAAATTATCTACGGCATTGTAAAATTTATGCACTTTTTCCAAAGGAAGAGGACTAGGATCAGGATTGTATTTGACAAGATTATGTGCAAATTCCATTGCCATACCTCGGAACCGCTGTTCTTCAACTCTAAAATAACTTGGATCTATTATTGACTTGAGAAATATCATAAATCTCATTTTTCCATAACCTGGTAGATACTGCCGATTATTTATATTTAGTATATATTTAAGATCTTTACTTCCGGTCTCGGTAATCCGATCATGTTCATGAAAAGCCCAGATTGCCAAT
>CAYVPX010000188.1:0-3435 GCA_964453935.1 uncultured bacterium
ATAAGATCTATCATTTAGTAAGTGATTTCATAACGGTAACATTAAGCTCACTTTATTTTGATATAATAAAATCCAGATTATATACTGAACCACCTAAGAGTATTAAAAGGCGTTCGGCACAAACAGTTCTATATAATATTTTGACATTTCTCGCCCAGCGTATGGCACCAATTCTTTCAATTACCATGGAAGAAGTTTATAAAACCTTGGAAAAGGACAATGGCTCTATCTTTTTAACTAACTGGCTTTCTCCAAATGAGGAATGGGCAAAATTTGATGATAAATATAATATCATGTTCGAGATGCGAGAAGAGATATTAAAAGATATGGAGGTATTGCGGAACAAGGGCACTATCGGACATTCTTTAGATTGTAAATTAGATATTCATTATAAACAAGAGATTGAAGAGGCATTAAATAGTTTCGATCTTGAAGAATTCTTTATTGTTTCAAAGGTCGATACCTTGCTTGACGAAACCCTTGAAAAAAAATATAAAGTTACAATATCCAAAGCAGAGGGAGAGAAGTGCTCTCGTTGCTGGAAACATAGCGTTGAAGTTTCTGAAAATGGGGTCTGTCCGAAATGTCAGGCTCAAATAGACAATTGGGAGGGATAAATGGAAAAAAGACTTGTTGCAAGATTTAAGAAAATTTTGATTGAGGTAAAAAGAAAAATTGAAGGGAACATTGATGGACTCAATGAATCCACATTTAAGCAAGGGAGCAATCTTTCTCATTACCCCGATGATCCAAGTTACATTGCAAATGATGAATTCGAAAAACCCATGGCATTCAATATTATGAATGTTGACCAATCTATTTTAGAGCAGGTTAATGATGCTTTACATAAAATAGAGAACGGTACCTATGGAATTTGCGAACAATGCGGAAAAAAAATCAGCATTAAAAGATTAGAAGCAAAACCATGGGCAAGGTATTGTGTCAAATGCCGAGAGGAATTAGAAAAATCCGGCATGGTGAAATAGTTGAAAAAAGGTTATTTTTTTATTATTGCAATTAGTGCGTTTTTATTTGATTTTTTAACAAAAATACTATTTCAGCATTTGTTGGGCAGTCCCTATAATACTATTGTAATAATCAGACATATTTTCGAGATCCGTTGGGTGAAGAACTATGGGTTGCTCTTCGGTTTCTTCGGTAATTTTCCTCTTATTATAAAAGTACTTGTAATGCTGATCTCTTTGGGTATTTTTTTAGCGTTTATCCTTATTGCTTATGATAGATTAAGTATATTGGAAAAGTGGTCATTTGCATTTATCTTAGGTGGTGGTTTCGGAAATTTTTTTGATAGGGTACTACATCATGGCGTATTTGATTTTTTACAGGTCTTTTTGGGAAAATATCCATGGCCCACATTTAACTTTGCCGATGCGATCATTGATATAGGAATAGGTTTATTATTATTAGATATTATTCTGGGAGGAAAACATGCATCCAATACTAATTAAAATTTTTGGTATAACCATCACATATTACGGTTTATTAGTTGCAACCGGTGTAATATTCGGGTTATACGTATCTTCTAAATTGGGCAAATTTTTAAATTTTGATGAGAATAAGATTTTTGACATTGGTATATTCACTGTAATATTTGCTATTATTGGAGCCAGAATATTCTATATTATTCTAAATTTTAAATATTTTTTAATGAGCCCGGGAAGATATATATTATCAAGAGCAGGATTTGTATTTCTCGGAGGGTTTATCGCCGGGCTAGCATATATTGTTATTTACGCTTTAATAAAAAAGATCCATTTGGGCACTCTCGGTGATATTTTTGCCCCGGGTCTTGCCATCGGGCATGCCATTGGAAGACAGGGATGTTTGCTTAACGGGTGTTGTTATGGAATAGAGTGCTCACCTCATGCTTTTTTTGCTACAAAATTTGCTCATCTTTCAGGTTACCATTATCCAACCGAACTTTTTGAATCTGTGGCGGAATTATTGATATTTTTAGTTCTCATCCAAGTTTTTAGAAGGCGGAAATTCAGAGGGCAGGTAATGGTCCTTTATGTTATCTTATACAGTATTTGGCGTTTTTTTATTGAATTTATAAGAGGAGATTATTCCCCAGATCAGGTATATTTTTTACACTTTACCTTTTCTCAGGTATTGATCGTTATATTTTTACCATTATTGTTCATTCTATATTTCATATTAAAGAAATATGATAAAATTTAAGATATTATTTACGCTTTTACTTTTTATTATTTTTTTAAATTCTTTTTTTTCAGAAGAAACATCATCAAAAACAATAAAAAGGGAGCCGCCTTTAAAGCATTCGGCAATTATATTCATTGCATCCTTACCATTGACCCTGACCTATTCATTACTATCATATAGATTTTATAAAATGTATGAGCATTCCGATGTGAATTATTCTTTGAGTAAAACAGAAACTAAAAATGTTTTTTATTTTGGTATCTCTTCATCTTTTATTTATGCGGTCATAGATTATTTTAATTATAAAAAAAAACTGAACAATGGAAATCATAGTAGAAAAAAGCGGAAAAAGAATTGATCAGTTTATATATGAAAAATTTGTAGAAAAATTTTCATCAAGAAATCTGGTATCTAAATATATCAAAAATAAGGTCATTTTAGTAAATAATAAAGCGGTGAAGCCATCGTATAAGGTGCGGGAAAAAGATATTATTCTTATCCCGGATCAATTACCAATTGAGCAAAATGCAATAGTACCGGTACATATTGACCTTGATATTGTTTATGAAGATAATGATATTCTGGTCATCAACAAAAAACCCGGGATTGTTGTTCACCCCGGTGTTAGCCATAGAAATGATACAATAGTTAACGCTTTAATAGAGAGATATGGTGAAAAATTATCGGTAATTGGCGGTAGAGAACGCCCGGGTATTGTACACCGGTTGGATAAGGATACCTCCGGATTACTAATAATTGCACTATCAGAAAAGGCATATTACAAACTGATTGAAATGCAAAAAGATAAAAAAATAAAAAAAATATATTATGGCATTGTGTACGGAGAGATAAAAGAAACTTCGGGAAGGATAGAATATCCCATTGGAAGATCAATTTCAGATAGAAAGATTTTCTCAACAAATGGAATAAACTCAAAGGCAAGTATTACGGAATTTGAGGTCATAAAGGAGAATTGCGGTTATTCTCTTGTTAAATTTCATTTAATTACCGGTAGAACGCATCAAATTAGAGTGCATATGAAAGCAATCGGGCACCCGATTGTTGGTGATATTCAGTACACCAAAAAAGGTAGAAATATTGAATATTGCGGTAAGAATATTTCATTAAGTTATCATTTATTATGTGCCAAAGAACTTGAATTTTTACATCCAATTACAGGGAAAGAACTAAAATTTAAACTGCCTCTACCTGGGGAATTTTTTATTTTACCTTAAATTTTGACCTTTTCAA
>CAYVPX010000189.1:0-3358 GCA_964453935.1 uncultured bacterium
CTTTCTCCGAATTCAGGTGTTTCCCCAAGTGAAACCTTTCTCAAAAATTCTACACTTTGATATGATCCCTTGGCATCTTCTCCCGGAATTCCCATTGGCATATCTTTTTGAGCACCGATTCCGATAAAAAATGATCTATATCCCTGCTCTTTCAATTGCTCAAAGGTAACATCTTTTCCAAGTTCGGTGTTTGTTTTAATCTCAATTCCCATAGTTTCCAATATCCCGATCTCTTTATCTAATAATTTCTTGGGTAATCTATATGTAGGGATACCGTATCTCAGCATTCCACCGGGTTTGGGAAGTTTTTCGAATATGGTCACACTATATCCCTTAATTCTTAAATAATAAGCTGCGGACAAGCCAGCAGGACCTCCACCGATTATTGCAACCTTGACATTCTTTTCCTTTTCGATCTTAGGAATATATGGGGAATCAGAGTTAATATCCATTTCAGCAACAAATCGTTTCAAAGGATTTATCAATATATGCTCTTCCGTATTATTTCTATAACATTCTTTTGTACAAAATTGCGGACATACTCTACCGATACTTACAGGTAAAGCAATGCTTTCTTTGATCAATTGCAATGATTTTTTATATTCTCCATTGGCAATATGTGCGATATAACCCTGAATATCGACATGAGCAGGACATGCACGGTTACAAGGAGCATAACAATCAGCATAATGGTTTGAAAGCATAAGTTCAAGTGCCATTTTACGGGATTCCTGTATATCTTTGGAATTTTCAATTATTTCCATTCCCTCTCTGACGACTGTCGAACACGCCGGCATAAATGCTTTGGCGCCCTTCACTTCCACAAGACAAACTCTACATGATGCATAATGCTCCAATCTTGCTTCCTCACATAAAGTGGGAATAAAAACGCCATTCTCTTTTGCAATATCAAGTATGGTTTTACCGCTTTCGACTTCCAATTCCTTATTATTAAATTTTATTTTTATTTTGCTCATTATCTACTCCTTCACCACTGCATCAAATCGGCAAACTTCATAACACTTTCCGCATTTAATACACACATCTTGGTCAATAACATGAGGCTTTTTTACTTCTCCTGCAATTGCATTTACAGGACAATTTCTGGCACATAGAGTACATCCGGTACATTTATCAGCATCAATTCTAAAAGAGATCAATTCCTTGCATACACCGGCAGGACATTTTTTTTCTTTTATATGAGCAATATACTCATCCCTAAAATATTTTAAACTTGTTAAAACCGGATTTGGTGCTGTTTGACCCAAACCGCATAAAGAGCCGTTCTTTACCTGGTATGCCAATCTTTCTAATTCGTCCAGATCCTTCATTTTTCCCTTGCCTTTTGTTATTCTATCAAGGATCTCAAACATTCTTTGATTTCCAATACGGCAAAATGTACACTTACCGCAGGATTCTTTCACAACAAAGCTCAAGAAAAATTTGGCAACATCGACCATACAGGAATTTTCATCCATTACCACCATTCCGCCTGAACCCATGATGGCACCGGTACTGTTCAATGAATCATAATCTACGGGAGTATCAAGCAATGATTCGGGTAAGCACCCTCCTGAGGGTCCACCGATCTGTACTGCCTTAAATTTTTTACCGTTTCTTATTCCACCACCAATATCAAAGATTACCTCTCGAAGAGTGATACCCATTGGAACTTCTACGGTACCGGAATTTTTTATCTTTCCCGTTAGAGCAAATACTTTCGTACCCTTGCTTTTTTCTGTTCCGATTTCAGAATATTTATCTCCTCCGTTTACAATGATCCAGGGGATATTTGCAAATGTTTCCACATTATTTATATTTGTGGGTTTTCTCCAAAGTCCGCTATTAGCAGGAAACGGAGGTTTCAATGTGGGCATTCCTCTTTTTCCTTCAATTGAATGCATCAATGCCGTTTCTTCACCGCATACAAATGCACCTGCTCCTTTTTTTAGACTTATATCAAAAGAGAATCCTGAGTCCAAAATGTTCTCGCCTAAAAATCCCTTTTCCTTTGCTTGTTCTATTGCTTTTTCCAATCTGATAATGGCAAGCGGATATTCAGCTCTAACATATATATAACCCTGACTTGAACCAATTGCATAACCGCCGATTATCATTCCTTCAAGAACGGAATGGGGATCCCCTTCAAGAACACTTCTATCCATGAAAGCACCCGGGTCACCTTCGTCCGCATTGCAAATAATATATTTTTGATCACTATCAGATGCTTTAGCAAATTTCCACTTTAAACCGGTGGGAAAACCAGCTCCGCCTCGCCCTCGTAATCCGGATTTCAAAATCTCCTCGATAACCCATTCTCTGCCTTTTTCAAAAACTTTACCAAGTGCCTTATAACCGTCCCTTTCAATATATTCTTCTATGGATTCGGGATTGATGATCCCGCTGTTTCTTAGAACTATTCTCTTTTGCTTCGCGTGATAATGATCGCTTTCATATTTTTCATCATTGGGTTTATATACTATCCATTCTTCCTTTATTTCATCTTTTTTTATTTTTTCCGAAAGTTCTGTCGCTTTTTCCCCGTCAATATTGCCATAGATAATGGATTTCCCGTTATTATATTCAACTTCTACCAACGGTTCCCTAAAACACATACCAATACAGCCCGTTTTTTCAACAGTGATCTTTTTAGAGGCAAGTTCTTCTTTTAAATGATCAAAAACAACCTGTGCTCCTGCTGCTAATCCACAAGATGCCATGCCAACCTTTACTCTTTTTATACTACTCATTTGCACCCTCTTTTTCCTTGAATTTTTTCAGAACATTCTTGACTTTTGTACTGTCAAGCTTACCAAAAACCTTGTCATCGATCATAATGACGGGAGCAAGCGAACAGCATCCCAAACATGCTACCTGTTCAATGGTATAAAATTTATCTTTCGTTGTTTCGCCGATATCAATTTTCAATGTTTGTTTAATGGTATCCATTATGGAATCTCCGTTATTTACAAAACATGCAGTACCATGACAAACACGAATAATATGTTTACCCACGGGTTCGGTCCTAAATTGTGCATAAAATGTAATGACCCCATTGATTCGAGGAACAGGAATATGAAATTCTTTGGAAAGTATCTCAATACTTTCCTTCGGGATATATTTATATTTTTCCTGAATCTCCTGCAATGCGGGAATAAGTGCCCCCACTTCATTTTGATACTTATCAATAATTGGTCGAATCTCTTCCGCTATCTTATCCATAAGTTACTCCTTTAATAATTTTTTATTATATCTTTTTAATATATTATGTCAAGTATTTTTTAAAAATATTGTTACAATATAAGGAATGTCCCGCTTATTACGTTGAAGTGAGAACTTTTATGAATATTCCATTCTT
>CAYVPX010000190.1:0-3355 GCA_964453935.1 uncultured bacterium
CTATATTCGATTATTATTCTATTCGTTACCATTTATCGATTGAATTTTCAACGATTTTTTGTGAAATTTTCTTAACAGCGTCATCCAATGCTTTATTTTCGTCATCTGTTTGGGGGTTATATAAACCATAGTCGGTAATCTTCCCCTTTTTAATTTCTTTTTCACTTTTAAAAATAGTATATTCAATATTTATGCTCATTTTAAATTCCGTAGGAACATTTTCAGATGAGTATGATGTTGCTGTTTTTGTTATGTCAAGAATATTTATTTCAAGAAAGGTTTTGCTTTTTCCTACGGAGAAGCCATTTGAATAAAATGCCTGTTCAAGATCATTTTGGAATAAATTTTCAACCGAATAGAAGGTTTTGTTCCGGACCTTCCGTATCATTATCCTACTATCACCTGTTAATAAAACCATACCAAAATGATATCCGCAATTTAAAAATAGAATTACAAGAAGAAATAATAATGATTTTTTATACAATTATGTTCACCAATTTTTTAGGGATATAGATAAATTTCCTAATGGGTTTATTATCAATATACTTTTTTACATTTTCAATTTCCATAATTATTTCCTTTAATCCTTCCTGCGAAATATTAACATTTACCTCTTTTCTTGCTCTGATCTTGCCATTCACCTGAATAACGATCTCAACGTTTTCTTTCTTTAATTTTTCCTCATCGCTTTGTGGGTACAACTCTAAAAATACGGAGGTATTATGTCCCAGATCCCGCCATAATTCTTCGGATAGATGCGGGAAAATAGGTGCCATTATAAGAATAAATTTTTCCTTGATTGATTTTGGTATACTAAAATTATTGTTTTCAGAGTACGATTTCTCAGTAAAATTTATAAATTTCATCAATGCCGATACCGCCGTATTAAGTTTGAATCTTTTAATATCTTCGGAAATGGTTTTTATTAAGTAGTTGATCTCATATTCAAGTTCTTTATTTTCAATATCCTTTGTTTTTATTTCCTTAATTGAGTGAACTATTCTGCGAATAAAATTTTTAATACTATGAACGCTTTCTTCATTCCATTCAAGGTCTTTCTCCGGTGGTGCAATGAATAGAATAGTACCTCGTGCAACATCAGATCCTTCTTTTTCAACAAATGGGCCAACGGGGATAGCATTCCCTTTTGATTTTGACATAACCTCAAGATTATTATTGATCCTATTCATTACCATTCCTTGTGTAAAAAGCTCTTTAAAAGGTTCATTGTTTTTCAAAAGCCCTTCGTCATAAAGGAATTTTGTTATAAAACGTGAGAATAGTAGATGCAGGATGGCATGTTCAACACCGCCAATATAAAGATCTACCGGCATCCAATAGTTGGCTTTATTTTCTGAGAAGATCTCATTATCATTCTTTGCATCACTGTATCTTAAGTAATACCATGATGAATCAACAAATGTATCCATTGTATCCGTATCTCTTTTTGCAGGACCTCCGCAAACAGGGCAGGTGGTATTTACAAAATCATCAACCGATGCAAGGGGTGATTTACCCTTGGGAATATAATCCACCTTTTCGGGATCAGGTAATAATACAGGCAGATTTTCAGGTTTTTCGGGAACAATACCACATTTTGGGCAATGTATCATGGGAATTGGAGTTCCCCAGTATCTTTGTCTTGATATGAGCCAGTCTCTCAATCTGTAATTAGTTGTTCTCTTTCCCCATCCGATCTTGTCCAAATGTTCCATGATCTTCTGTTTTGCATCAATAGACAACATTCCGGAGAATTTTCCTGAATTTTCCATAATGCCCGGTTCAATATAGGCATCCTCCATCTCTTCTGCCTTGATCTTTTGCCCCTTGGGCTGGATAACTATTTTAATAGGAATATTATATTTTTTTGCAAAGGCAAAATCACGTGTATCATGTGCCGGAACACCCATTACAGCCCCGGTTCCGTAAGAAGCAAGAACGTAATCTGCAACAAAGATGGCAACCTTATCACCTGTTAACGGATTTTTTGCATAGATACCTGTAAAGACACCATCTTTTTCTGTTTTTGATCCGGTTCGTTCCATCTCACTTTTTTTCCTTGAGCTTTCTATATAGGAATTGATCTCTTTTCTTATATTATCCTTTAAAGGTAATGTCTCAATAATTGGATTTTCAGGTGCAATAGCAATGAATGTAACACCGTAGAGTGTATCAGGCCGAGTGGTATAAACATCAATATATTCCATTCTATTATACAATAATGGAAATCTCACGGTTATACCATGAGATCTGCCGATCCAATTTTTTTGCATGGTCTTGACCTTTTCCGGCCATTTATCCAATTTATCAAGATCCTCCAATAGTCTATCCGCATATGCAGTAATCTTAAAATACCATTGTGTCAGATTTTTTTTTATGACCTCCGATCCGCAGCGATAACATTTGCCGTCATTAACCTGTTCATTTGCCAATACCGTTTTACACGATGGGCACCAATTAACAGGTGATTCTTTCCTGTATGCAAGCCCTTTTTCATAAAGTTTAATGAAGATCCATTGCGTCCATTTGTAATAATCCGGCATACAGGTCGTAACCTCTCTGTCCCAGTCATATGAGATGCCCATTTTTTTAAATGTATTTTTAGAAACAGATATATTGGACATTGTCCAATCTTTTGGGGAAATTCCCTTCTTTATTGCTGCATTTTCGGCAGGAAGTCCGAAAGCGTCCCAACCCATAGGATGTAATACCGAATATCCCAGCATTTTGTAATATCTTGCATAAACATCACCAATAACATAATTTCTCAAATGCCCCATGTGAAGATCCCCTGAAGGATATGGGAACATTTCAAGTATATAAAATTTCTTCCCTTTTTCATCGGTGCGAAAGATCTTATTTTTTATCCAAAATTCGCGCCAATATTTCTCGTTAGAGTACATATTTACTCCTTAATTATTATTTTTTATTAAAACATAAAATTGTAATTATGTCAAGTGAAATGAGAAAAATATACAGTTATAGTTTCCATTTACTCTTTCTTCTTTGTCATTCTGAACTTGATTCAGAATCCATTTCTTTTTAATTGTCAATTATCAATTGTCAATTGTCCATTGAAGAAGGTCAAAAGTTGAAAGTCAAAGGTTGAAGGTGACAACGTCATTATGAGATTTTGCTTGCAAAATCGTGATAATCTCTATTTAAAAATGAGATTCCTACGGGAACAAGTTCCCTTTGAATGACAAAAAAGTAGTTGAAAAGTTGAAAAGTTATAACACAGTGAATAGTAAAAAGTGAATGGTGAATAGTGAAAAAGCCATAAACCTCAAACCTTAAACTCCAAACTACAAACTCTAAATGGGGCGTTCACGAACGACCCCTACAACGGTGCATT
>CAYVPX010000191.1:0-3328 GCA_964453935.1 uncultured bacterium
ATATATTCCTTTTGATAATGGGAAAATACAGATGGTGTAATTATTGCCAATATAAAAGTATGAAAAAGAATGAAATTAAAATCTTTACTTTATATTTACAAATGAAAAGGAGGCGTAAATGGTAGGACAAATTTTGCTTTTTATTTTTGGTGGTATTCTTTATCTTTTCATAACTGCCGTAACACTAATAGGTGTATATAAGAGATCTATTCCCTACATAGAAAATATTGGAGAAATGATACATACTCTTAAACCCATAAAACCAAGTTTTATTCCAAATAATAGGGTTCTTGAATTTTTCAATTTAAAGTCCAGTAAATTCAAGACTTTCTTATTAAAATATTTTGATGCTATAGATTATTTTGAGGATTATTATGGTTTTTTCAAAGTATTATTTTTTATACCAAAATTTATAACATTTTATAAAATTGATCTATCTCCGTATGAAATATACCTTATTAATGATTTTCATCTTTTCATACAAATTATTTTCCTTATAATAAGAATTGGTATCATATTTTTAGCAATTTTATTATATTTGATATATTTTATTATAACCACACTATTTATTTCCATGCCTGTAGCGATACCTTTTATGTTCATATACATGCTTACACATAATGCATAAAATTTGTGCAATGTTCTTTGAAAATTTCAATGATGCTAATTATAAATATTGTTGTATTCGCAATAATGATTATGGTATCATTACTGCATATATAGAGTTATAAAACAGGAGGCTAAAATGAAATGTCAAGCAGACGAAGTTAAATCTTATCTCAAAAAGTTTTACCAAATTGCATTGCAGAAAGAAACAAAGACGGTTCCTTCTGCATTTCTGCAGGGTCCTGCAGGAATAGGTAAAAGTCAAATTGTTCAGCAAATAGCGGAAGAACTATCTATTCCATTTGTTTGTATTGCCCTATCAAATAGTATGGATCCGGAAAGTATTGCCGGGTTTCCCGTTCAAGGTGAAGGTGAGACATTCAGAATGAATTTAAGACCCAGCATTTATGAATTGGCATCTAGTGAAAAACCCGGTATCCTTTTTATTGATGAGGTCGGGCGAGAGAGTTCGGAAGTAAGGGCAGTTCTTTTGAAGCTCATATCGGAAAAAGTGCTAAATGAAGTTCCTATTAATTCCTTAATTGTTTTGGCTGGAAATATCGCAGATGAAAATTATTCCGTTAAAGAATTTGATCTTGCTCTCAATTCAAGATTGTATAAATTGGAATTAGTACCGACTGTTGAAAATGTTGCTTCCTATTTCTTCTCAAAAATACGAAAAATCGAGAAGGCAAAAAATATTTCTTTTCAAGAGGACCATCCATACAGGCGTATTGCAAAATTCTTATTGGATAATCCCAAGTATTTGACCGGTATCAGAAATGAAATTTATCTTTGCCCGAGGACTTGGGAATATGTGGCTATAGCAATGGAAAATGGTTTGCCCCTTTCTCCGCTTATTGGGAGTGATTTATCAATAAAATTGAAAGCATATTTTAAGATCAAAAACATATCTTTTATGGATTATCTAAAGGGTACAGTAAGAATGCGCAATATAAACGAAAGAAGTTTATTAAAGATCTCATTTGAATTGGAAGATTATATTTTTACTAATTATAAGGGTGTTATAAAATTCTTAAATGAAAGAGCTCTTCCACTTCGTCTTGCAGTTGTGCCACTGAGAAAACTCATTCGAAATGATGAAGTGCTTACAAAATTCCCTAATTTTCTAACCCAGATAAATGGTGTTGTAAAAGCGTTATGGGAGGAATAAATGGCAGTTTTAAGTAAAGAGACGGATATAGATATTGCTAAATTGGTTTTAGATCAGAAAACCTTGATCGAATATCTTTTTGGAACTATAAATTATGAAGAAGATGAGAATATTCAAACCTGTGCCGCAGTAACAATAAAAAAAGGATTATACACTATTTTAATAAATCCAAATTTGATAAATAATTATGATCTAAAAGAAATTTTGTATCATGAATTCTCCCATATACTTTTAAATCATTTCCTTTTGGTTACGGATATTAATAAACCTCCTTTAAGTTTGGAAGAAAAAAAGAAATGGCTCTCAAAATTAAATATTGCTACAGATTTTGAAATAAATGTCAGGTTCCCAAAAAGATTCCAATACGGGATCAATATAAATTCCATAAGAAAATTCTTGGATAAAAAATATAAACGTCTTAATAATAAATCTCTTTCTAAAAAAACAGCTGAGCAAATCTTTTTCCACCTTGATGATAATTTAATTGAAGAAAATGAAAATAATATTGAATGTGATTTTTTGCCCTTTAATTACTCATTGGATGAAAATGGTGAAACAGAAGAAAAAGCGGAAGCTACTATTCCTTTTTTCAGTGAAAATTTTTCAATGATCTCAAAAGAGGATTTAGAATTAGCGGAAACATTTTTAAAAGAAGAAATTACCACGCTCCCGGAAAACATTAAAAACAGTTGGTCCGGATTCGGTTCTTTTGAAACTCGTTTCAGTGTTCCTGAAGCAACACATAAACTTTCTTTTCATAAACTTCTCTCAATTAAATTCAATGGTTACGGTAGCTTGGGCATTTGTTCGGGAAGAAGTAAACCAATGAAAAGAAAGAGCAAATATATTTCAAGGGTAAGGGTATTGAAAAAAACCAAAAGACCACTTTTGGTTGTTGATACTTCGAGCAGTATCGATGAAAAATTATTTACATTTTTTCTGTCTGAAATAAATGGTTTTTTAAAAAAATTTAATGAGACCATCGATCTTTGTTTTATTGATACCCAAATGAGAATATTAGAGAATATAAATCATTTGGAAGAAGAAGAAATACCGAGATATGGAGGTACTGAATTTTATCCTATATATGATCATATAAGTAAAAATCAAGATACATATTCACAGGTCATATTTTTTACAGATGGAGGTGTTTGCCCTCCGGAAAAATATTTACATGAGGAAATGTATGCTATAATTCCCGCTGAATATATTAAAGCTGAAGCTCAATGGACATCCGCAATGCCTGTTTTAAAAATACATAAAGAAGATTATAAAAGGAGGTAATATGAAAATATTACAATTGGATGTAAATATACTTTATAGACATTTTTTCAGGTTCAAGTTTGTTTATATTGAAGAAGAAGGCGAACCAAAAGCTGTGATCACCCATAAAAGATGTCATTTAATAGGAAATGGTTATAATGGTATGAGAATAAAAAGAACGCTATATTATTTTGACTATAGTTCCATATTGTTAAAGGGTAAGATCTATGTTTTTGATAAAGAAGACCAGCTAAAGAATTTTTTATTATTGAAATTAGGTGTAAA
>CAYVPX010000192.1:0-3318 GCA_964453935.1 uncultured bacterium
AAATAATCAATATACAATAATAAAAGCAATTAAAAATTAATTTAAAAATAAAAACAACTTTTTAATATAATCTTACCTCAAGTTGTGGAGCAAAAACTCCTTCACTTGTTGAGAAGTTTACAGTATTATATTGAGATAAATTTTCATCATATAAACGAATTCCAAAATCAAAATAACCACCAGAAGAACTATAACCAATATCTCTTAACCTTTCAAAGAGCCAGGGGTTTTTTTGCGGCGAAAATTCAAACCTTACAAGATATTCGCCATCTTTACAATGTAAATCATAATAATGATTATTCGGATCATCTATATCTGCATCTAAGCTCTTAAATAACGTAACTGAATTAGTTAATGAATCTGCAATAGTATCTTTCCCAATATAACGCATATATCCTTTATTGTTTTGAAAGACATTAGATGGCATCTCATCTGTTTTTACTAAAGTAATATACGCTTTATAAGCCGTAGTAGGCATACCACCGGGAATATCAAATCCAAAAAAGGATCTGTATATAATTTTAGCATTCGTATCATTTCCCGTTATCATCTTTGGCTTATCTGCGGTCGAAAAATAAAAACCGGAATTTTTTACGTAAGACACATAACCATCTTTTTGTGACTCACATTGAAAAATAAATGGGCAATAAACAATAATTGGAGTTTGTACACTTGTTTTTCCATTTGAGTCTACAGCCCGAACATATATTTTTCCGGTGTTACCAATTCCATTTCCACTTGAATTAATTTGTGCTGGATTTGTTCTGGAATCACTAAATGTAGCAATGGTCTGCGGGTAAGTCCCATAATTAATGACAAAATGATCAAAATTAGGAATATCTGATGCTGAAACTGTTAGATAATCACTCCCATCATTAGAGTTCAACTCATCTTTGGAAAGTGTAATGATATATTTAGTTATAACAAAATTTTTTGTACTGCTATTCCCCTTTGCATCTGTTACTTTTATTGTAATTGGATATGTATCTTGAGTTAAAAAATAATAGGTTGTGAGCTTTGCTTGGTTTGCACCAATTTTTTCTATAGTGCATGAATGGGGATCTCCAACAATGGTCCATGAATAATCCTCAAATCCTAAATCTGCGGTTAATGTAACAGTATCACCTTGAATTATGGTATTTTCACTACTTGTAATATTTAATGTAATAGGTCCAAATGTCCTATCGACTTTTTCTATACATCCGCCTATGACTATAAGTACAGCAAATAAAGTAAGTAAAAATATAATATTTTTCTTCTTCATAACACCCTCCTAAAATTCCTTTTTCAAAGTAAACATGAATGTTCCTTTCTTACTTACATCCATGGACAAATTGATTTTTTTCCAACCGAAAAATGATGCATCGGTCATATTGTAAGTCCAAAAGAGAAAATGTATTAGACCAAATAATTGATACCTTCCGTAAACTTTGTCATACTTATTCCAAAAAGTTTTTTCTTCATCTGATGAAATGCTTTTATTTGTTTCATAGTTGTTTTCTGCCTTTTTAACTGCAACCGTATTTAAAATATACAATGTATCTAATACCACCGTTGAACCTATGAATATCCATCCCTTTGCTGTCTGTTTTTTATACAATTGCCCCCAGCCGGGAAGAATAAATGATCTCCACATTGCATTAAATTTTGTAGGTTGTTTATAATTACCTCTACCCTGCCTGGGTGTGGTTTTCGGCGGAATATATGTATTTTTTGCGGGATTGGTGTTTTTTGCCAATTCCCCTTTACCTTTATTGCTCTTTTCTTTTTTCGATTTTTTCTTTGTTTCTTTTTTTGCAGTCACATAGTAATCATTTTTCTTTGTTGTTGAGGTCTTTGCTTTCTCCATGGCGTTTTTCTTTTTTT
Source organism: uncultured bacterium (assembly GCA_964453935.1). Lineage (GTDB taxonomy): Bacteria > AUK180 > AUK180 > AUK180 > AUK180 > AUK180. The sequence continues at coordinate 1,867 of CAYVPX010000192.1, forward strand.
CTTCTTTTACCAATTTTTTGTACTCAACTCGGGACTGATCAAAAACAGCCAATATCTTAGGTGAAGTAAGATCCCTGTCAAGATCAAATTCTGGATCTATCTTTAATATCTCGATAAAATAATTTCTTGCTTTATCAACATTATCATAAGCAACATAAGAAAAAGCAAGATATTTATACGCTTCCACCATCCCTTTTTGATTGTTCTTCTTCACAATATTCAATGCCTGGGATAGTTCATTTATGACCTTGTCAAATTCTCCAGTGTCATAATAAACCTTTGCATTTGAAATATGCTTATCAAATTCAGAAAGCGCAAAAATGTTAACTGCTAACAACATTAAAACCAAAAGTAATGATAATTTCCTCATAATAACCTCTTTTTAAAATTTAAGCTGTGAGTAGAGTTTCACTTGTTTAACTTCTCCACCAAATGAATCCCATGCTCTTAAATATTCATAAACTATTTGTGTGGTCTTTGAAATATCCACGGTAACATTTCCCTTTATACTTGTATTTTTGGGTTGAGAAAGATCCAAAGAATTTGCATCAAGTTTTTCAACGGTAAATTTTGCACCTACACCGTAACCGATTATATTTTTTACAAGATTTGAATTTAATTCGGCTTCAACTTTTATCCTCGGGTAAATATCTTTATATGGCGTATCAATATAGTCCTCATATGTAACATTTGCTCTTATCATATCACCGAAGATAAGGATGTTAATATCACCGAAATAACCGGAAATTCTTGCAGGATCCTTTACATATTTAAGCATAACCGGTTTAAAGTATTCATATTGTGAATTAAAAATTGAAGGAACAAAATTTTCAGGAATATTTCTATAATCCACTTGGTATAAAAGTTTCATAAATCCTAAATTCAATCTTCCTTTAAACCCTGATAAATATCCCGGATCAGTAGTGATCTTTCTAGCAGGTGAATTACCTGTTGCCCAACCTTGAAGTTTTGCCATATCTCCAATGAGTACAATAAAATTACCTAATAATGGCATTTCAGCATCAGCTGAATATCCGATTAATCTTTTATCGGGATCATTGGTCTCATTGAAAAGTTCGGAATCAAGAGTATATGATTTATCAGTACTTTCGTGTAATGAATAAGATTCAAATGAATTCCATCGTGCATTCTCATCAGTCATCAATGAAATATCAAAAAGCTGTTTTTTTATGGTATCATTAACCTCGAACCCATTATTTTGGTAAATATCAATATATTGCTCATATCTTGTTAATTGATCTGTTTCACCCTTTCTATCACTTATTATTGAACGCTGAACTTCATAGGGATCGGTATCTTCAATGTATGAAAAACCAAATGTTAATCCTGAAATAGGACCTTTCTTAATAAATGCTTTCAATGGTCGAATATATGCTCTTCCTCCTCTTACCTTGAAAGAAGTAACATCGTTGGTAATGGATTCAAACCCGA
>CAYVPX010000193.1:0-3285 GCA_964453935.1 uncultured bacterium
CTCTACGATAAGGGTTATATATACAAGGCAGATTACGAAACCTATCACTGCATCCCCTGTGAATCATTCTGGAATGCCAATCAATTAAAAGACGGGAAATGTCCCACATGCGGCGGCAATGTGGTTTATGAAAAGGAAGAAAATTATTTTTATGAAATTTCAAAATTCCATGATGAGATCAAAAAGATACTCAATGAAAATCCCCAACTTATTAAACCACCGCTAAGATATAATGAAATTATGGGAAAAATTGACAACTCTATGGATGACAAAAGCGTTTCGAGGGCAAAATTTGATTGGGGAATTCCTTTACCATTTGATAAAACCCATGTTACATATGTCTGGTTCGACGCTATCCTTAACTATATTACAGGTATCGGGTATCCGGATGATATGGGAAACTTCAATAAATTCTGGCCGGCTGATCTTCATGTCATCGGCAAGGACATTTTATGGTTCCACACCCTCTTCTGGTATGCCATATTAAGGGGACTTGATGTTGAGATCCCGACTGTTTACGCTCACGGGTATTGGCTTATTAAAGGTGGAAAGATGTCCAAAAGATCCGGAATTGTCGTTGATCCCTTTGAATTGACTGATAAATACGGAGTTGATCCCGTGAGATATTTCCTTGTTTCAGAACTCTCTGAAGGACAGGACACGGAATTTTCTGAAGAACGCCTTGTTGAAAAATTCAATAATGAATTGGTGAATACCTATTCAAATGCTATTCATAGAACATTGACAATGTCAGAAAAATATATTAGTGGTGATTTTAGCAAGTATGAAATAAAAAACGGTGAACTTGAAAATAAATTGATAGGGCAATTTAATGAAATGAAAAAGGAATTCTTTAAGTTTATGGATCAATATAACCTTTTTCAAGCAATTAAGTCATTAATGAAATTTTCTCGAAGTATTAACGGTTATATTGATGAAGCAGCGCCTTTTAGGGTAGCAAAGGTTGATCTTGATAAAACGGCAACAATACTTTATACCGTTTTAGAAGGTTTAAGAAATATTACAATTATGCTCTATCCTTTTATTCCGAATACATCAAAAATGGTTTTGAAAACGGATTTTCATTATGAGGATACTGACAATATAGATTTTAATAAAGAATTACAATGGGGAAGATTAAATAAGGATGCTCTTTATAAAAAGGGTGAACCCATTTTTTCAAGAATAAAATAGGAGATTGTATGGAATATGATGTAAAAGACCTAAGTTTGGCAAAAGAAGGTAAGAAAAAAATTGATTGGGCTGAAAGAAATATGCCCGTATTGAGAACAATAAAAAAAAGATTCGAAAAAGAAAAACCCCTTGAAGGCATTAGGATCGGGGCATGTTTGCATGTTACCACCGAAACTGCAAATCTCATGATAACATTGAAAGCAGGTGGCGCTAATGTGAGATTGGCTGCATCAAATCCACTTTCAACACAAGATGAAACAGCAGCCTCATTAGTAAAGGATTTCGGCATTCCCGTATTTGCAATAACAGGTGAAAAGCATGATGTTTATTATAAACATCTTCAAGCAGTGCTGGACCTTAAACCACAGATCACAATGGATGATGGAGCTGATCTTGTTGCAACATATCATAAAGGCAATTACGATTTTAAGGTTCTCGGCGGCACAGAAGAAACCACAACGGGTGTTATTCGTCTCAAAGCCATGGCAAAAAACAATGCTTTAAAATACCCAATAATTGCAGTAAATGATGCAATGACAAAGCATCTTTTTGATAACAGATACGGGACAGGACAATCCACACTTGACGGTGTTATCAGAGCAACAAATATTTTACTTGCCGGCTCAACGGTTGTTGTTGGCGGTTACGGCTGGTGTTCGAAAGGAATTGCTGCCAAGGCAAAGGGAATGGGAGCTAATGTCATCGTTACAGAAGTCGATCCGGTTAAGGCATTGGAAGCGGTAATGGATGGTTTCAGAGTAATGAAGATGATAGAAGCATCACCATTGGGCGATCTTTTCATTACTTCAACCGGAGATATAAATGTAATTGATAAACATCATTTTGAGAATATGAAAGACAATGCCATTCTTTGTAATTCCGGTCATTTTGATGTGGAGATAAATAAAAAGTTATTAAAAGAAATGGCAAGAAATGTTGAAGAAGCAAGACCATTTGTTAATACATATACCTTACAGGACGGAAGGAGAATTAATCTTCTGGCTGAAGGAAGGCTGGTAAATCTTTCTGTAGCAGAGGGACATCCGTCAATGGTTATGGATATGTCATTTGCTAACCAGTCATTATCGGCAGAGTATATATGGAACAATTATAAGAATATGAAAAATGATGTTTCCGTAATTCCTCAAGAGATCGATATGAATATTGCACGGTTAAAACTTCAAACAATGGGCATCAATATTGATAAATTGACAAAACAACAAGAAGAATATTTAAGTTCATGGGAAATTGGAACATAATAAATTCGGTTTTCTTGATTTCTTAGTATATTTTTTAATATTATCATCATTATTGTTTATATCAATAAGGTATTTTAACGCTGATAACGGTAAGCTCGCAAAGGTTTTTATATCGGGGAAATTGGTAAAAATCATTCCTTTAAATAAGAATAGTGCATATATCTTTCATGGCAAATTAGGGAAATTCATTGTTCAGGTAAAAGAAGGAAAGATCGGTGTATTTGAAACCAATTGTCCTGAAAAGATATGCAAAAAAATGGGATTTATCAATAAAAAGGGAAGTGAAATTATCTGCATTCCAAACAGAATAATGATAAAGATTACGGGAGAATCCAGGATAGATGAAATTTCCAGATGATTATAATATAAAAGAAGGTGATTTTACCCTTCTTTACTATGTGATACTTGCCGTAGCATTGAGTTTTTTTGAAGGGCTCATACCAAAACCTTTCCCCTTTCTGCGGCTCGGTTTGGGAAATATTATTGTTTTGCATTTGATATTAAAAGGAGAGTATAAAAACGGTTTCTATACTGCCATGGGCAAGGTAATTTTTTCCGCTATGTTCTTAGGACGCTTGATCACACCTATTTTTTTAATGGGATTTTGCGGTACAATTATGAGTTTTTTTATAATGTTAATATTTTCAAGATTAAGAATACACATCATCACTATAAGTGCTTTGGGTGGAATGACGCACAATTTAACGCAATTGCTTGTACTATTATTCTTATTCGGCTTCACTATAAATCCTCTGCTTATCGGGTTGGCAATTTTATTCGGCACCATTATGGGTACCATCAACGGATTCATTTATAAAAAGTATTTTCACTT
>CAYVPX010000194.1:0-3271 GCA_964453935.1 uncultured bacterium
GGCTCCATTGATCAAAAATGATAAATTGGGCTTTATATTCACCGGGCAGATTTTTATGGGCAATTCTTCTACGCATTCAGGTTATCAATGTAAAAATTACGAAGAATTCCATGATTATCACTTAAAATTTGATTATAAAATATCACCAACCGATAGATTGTCCTATCATACACAATATGGTTTTGCATGGATAAGATTAAAGAACAATTATGCATCAAGGGGAACTGTTGGCTGGCCAATTCAACATCAGTTCAATAGATTCCATCATTTACTCTATAATAGATCTATTTCATCCGATACCTATTTTAAATTAGCATTATCATGGTTCAATTCAGGCATAGATTTCGGTGCCCATGCCGTTGATCCAGCGACTGGTAATGAAAGTGAAAATGATATTAAACCACTTACAGAGCTGAAAGCAGGTGATTTTGGTTTTTATCAACGCTCACGTTCAGTTAATAATGAAATCAGATTTGATCTTTCATCCGACCATTTTACCGGTCATAAGATCAAAGGTGGATTTGATATTCAAAGAATTCATACTGATATGTTCTGGGCGGCTATGTGGTACTATCTTTCATATGATTTTAATACCGATTATTCCGAGGCATTCCCGGATGAATGGTATCTTGAGGATCATATTCATGAATATTATCAAACAAACGGATATATTGAGGATAAGTGGAACATAACCGATAAGTTATTATTATCTTATGGGTTAAGATATGATTATTGGGGTTACCTCCAAAAAAATAATCTTAAATTCCAACCGAGAATAGGTGCCACCTATTCCTTGACACCTACTACGGTATTAAGAACCAATTTTTCGGTTAAATACCAAGCACCACCGGTTGAAGTATCCTATGAAAAAGACAGTGGGTTCAGTTCTAATATGGGTCCCTCATACACTCAATGGTTATATTGGTTCTATTATCTATTTTATATTGATGGTAAACCTTATTATAACACAAGTTGGGCATGGGGTAATAATGATGTTGCTCCGGAAGGTGCAAATGATTTTGAAGTTGGCTTACAACAAGCTCTTACAAAAACCATGTCATTGGATGTTTCCGTATATAAAAAATGGATGGGAGATATTGTTTCGGCATATTTGAATCCCGATACAGGCAAGGAGGAATATTCCAATATTGCTTCGGGTTATTCAAAAGGCTTGGAAATTTCATTGAGAAAGAATTTTTCTAATTATTTCTCTTCATTCTTAACATATACACTTATGGAAGCGAAGGGTAAAAATATGGCATATAATTGGTATTCAACCACTTCTGGTGGTAGCACTATCTATGATAAAGAGGTTTACTTGGATTACGATCAAAGGAATACCATTAATTTTACAACTACTTTCAAATCAAAATTAGCTAAGGTTAATTTTATTTGGAGATATGGTTCAGGTTATCCCTATACACCTCATGACAGTTTTTATGATTATGGTAAAGATGGAAAACCAGGAACAGGTGATGCAGGAGAAGGTGATGGTATATACGAAGAAGGTGAAAAAAGCTATGCATCAGATCCCGGCGCCGTGTGGAATACAAAAAGATACCCTGCTTACACAAGAGCAGATATTACAATTGATTTTGCCTTACCAATTCATTGGTTCGGTGGAAAATATTGGTTCAATTTAACCTGTAGAAATATGTTCGATCATAAGAATTTGAGAGGCGCTGGCGGAAATCAATCCGGCGATCTTGATCCTTATACCGGTAAATCATATTCATATGCCACGGGCGGTACCCCGAGAAGGTATACCTGGGGAATTCAGGTTAATTTCTAAAGGAGAAGAAAATGAAGCGTAAAATAATTTTTACAGTTTTGGCGTTATTATTATTCCCTCTCCTTTCATTTGCTACTTATACTAATGTTGCACAATCTGCTTATACGTTTTTGAATATTGATGCATCAGTACAGGCAAGTGGTATGGGGGGAGCATATTCAACGGTATGCGGAAACATTGAAGGATTATCTTATAATCTTGCAACAGTTGCTACACTTGATCATTCGAAAATAGGTTTTACTCACATGAACTGGGTACTTGATACAACTTCATTGAATAATGTCCAACTTGCAATCCCATTAAATGAAAAATATACTATTGGATTACAATGGAAATCAATGAATTATGCAAGTATCCATAAATATGATGCAAACGGTAATGATCTGTATGAGCAATTTGTTCCCAGTGATAACAGCGGTATAGTATCCCTTTCAAGCAAATTAACCGATACCCTTTTATTGGGTGTTGGTTTGGGAGTAGCAAGGGAAGCAATTGACAGTCATTTTTCAGAGGCAACATTTGTTAATTTAGGTTTGATTTATAAGATAGATAAATTATCAGCAGGAATTGCTGCTAATTATCTTCCCGTTATAGAAAATGATATGGTAAACGGTGCAATGCCTTTACCAATGACATTTAGAATAGGGGTTTCTTATACACCAATGGATAATTTATTGGCTGCTTTGGATATTGAAAAACCCAATGATAATACAATGAAATTCCATGTAGGATTTCAATATACCTTAATGGATATGCTCGATGTCAGATTAGGATATAAGACAGGTTCATTCGAAGGATTGACATTAGGTCTTGGCTTTCATAAAAGCATTACTGAAAACTTTAATGTGGGCATTGACTATGCCTTCGGACTTGTTTCAGATGATTTCAACTCACTCCATCGTATTGGCGTGACGTTTGGGTTTTAGGAGGTAGATTATGAAAAAGTTAAGTATAGTTTTATTGGTTTTGTTTTTCGCAATTCTACCTTTTGCAGCAGATAGAACTCCACAAAGTCATTTGCTGATCTCTGAGGTTGCGGTAACATCAAATTCTGCCGAATACGTTGAAATCTATAATCCCACAGATTATGCAATTGATCTTTCTAATGTTTATTTGACGGATGCTACCAATACCAGTAGTTCCTATGAATATTACAATATTGTTACTGGTTCTAACCAAGGTGGCTTATCAGGCTCCGATTTTCATGTAAAATTCCCTTTTGGCGCTACAATTGATTCACATGCTTATATTGTAGTTGCAATGAGAGCGGATTATTTTTCAAGCGCATGGGGTTTTGATGCCGATTATGAAGTTGCTCCTCATGATTCAAATGTTCCTGATATGGTTGATGTTTCCGGAGACATTACACCGGATCCAAACCCCGGATTGTCTGATTCAGGCGAAGTTGTTATAATGTATTATTGGGATGGTCAAAGTGATTTAGTTAAAGATCTTGATTACTTTGTATGGGGAGACAAG
>CAYVPX010000195.1:0-3225 GCA_964453935.1 uncultured bacterium
TTAAATATTACTTCACTAAAAACGGATAAGATCACATTGCAATCGGATAATAGTCGTATTCTAGTTTCGAATTGCTCCTTTAAGGGTGGAATATTAAGTGGCAATAATGTTTATTTGAATATAAATAAAAATAAAATTGATAAAATTAAATTAAAATTAACAAATTCTTTTATAAGAAGCGATACACCATTGAAAAATAGGGTAAAATTAGACAATAATATGATTTTTTATTCTCCAAAGACAAATAAATGACTTTTTTTAAAAATATTTGATATTTAAACTATTTTATATTATTTTAACTCTTTCTTTGCTTCTTCAGCTGCTGCTTGTAGCCCCTTACTTCCTAATCTTTTAAAAATTTCTATTGAGATATTTATATATTCGAGCGCTTTTACTTTATCTTTTTTCTGCTTATAAATTTCACTAAGTCCCAAATAGGCATATCCGAAACCTAATTTATTATCAATTCTTTTATTTATCTCTAAATATCTTTTTATATAAACTTCAGCATCATCCAATCTGTTTAAAGAAATAAGAACCTCGCCTATATTATAAAGTGAAATTGCCTGAGATAACATTTCCCCTGTTTTTTCTGCAATATCTAAACTTTTTTTGTAATATTTCAGAGCAGTTTTATTATCATTTTTTCCTGAATAATTCCCAGCTAAATTATTATATATAACACCCATTCCGCTTACATTTTTTTCCTTTTCGTATATACTAAGTGCTTTTTTATAGTATTTTGTAGAATTTTCAATATTATCTTTTTTCATATAATAAATTGCCAATAAATTATATATACGGGCAAATTCTGGCCCTTCTTTATTATATTTTTTACTTTTATTCAATAATTTAATAAGGATTTCTCCCATTTCTTTTATATTACCTTGCAAATATTTAACCCATACTATAGAAATGTTTACCAATAAGAATTTTTTGATATCATTTTTTATATCAATCATTGTTAAAAGTCTATTAAAATATTTTAGTGCTTCATCGTATTTTGCTGTTCTTTGATAAACCTCTCCTATGCTCCGTGTTACTTGAAAATATTTTTCTTTGTCAAGCTTTTTTGTTAAAACATCATTATAATACTTCAGGGCAAGATCATTTTTCCCAATATGTGAATAAATATTACCTAATTCTATTTTGGTGTCAATAGTATAATCATGAAATTTAATGTTATTGTTTACCATTTCAAGAATCTTTTTAAATATCAATTCTGCATCTTTGTTGGCATAATTTTCTTTTGCTGTTTTTCCGGCAGCAAAATAGTAATATATTGCTTTATCTATTATATTGGCCTTCTCATAATGATATGCAAGTAGATTATAATATGATGAGATATTGTACCCCATATATTTTTCAATCCACTGTGCAATATTCAGGTGTAATTTTTTCTTCATTTTGGATAGTACGGAGTTATATGCTACTTCTTGAATAATAATATGCTTAAATTTAAATTGGTCGTTTTCGCTGATAGAGTTTCCGATATCTTTTTCAATAAAGTTTTTTTCCAATAAATTTTCAATATTTTTATTATCAAGAATGGGAACAATATCTTTTAGCAATTTTTCATCAAAATTGAACCCTATAACTGAGGCACTTTGTAATATCTTCTTCTCCTTAATGGTCAATGTATCTATCCTTGTTTGTATGACAGCATTAATGGTTTTTGGAATATCAATATCGCTAATGACCTTTGTTGCAACCCAATGATCTCCTTTATTGATCAGAATATTTTTATCTATTAGCGTTTTTATTATTTCTTCCGTATAAAATGGGTTGCCTTCGCTGTATTTAATTACAAGTCCCTTTAAATAACTTGGTAATTTTTCTACTTCCAATAAAAGTTCTATCATTTTCATTGAATCTGCCTTTGACAATGGCTTTAAATTTATGATCAATGTATTTTTATCCTTTGTATTTAATATAAAATTATTTAAAAGGTCTCTTTCCTTGTATTCGGGACGCGTTATTAACAGTAAGCCAACGGGTAATCCTTCTAATCGCTTATATAATTTTTCTATAATTTCTGTTGATGAAACATCTATCCAATGAAAATCCTCAATGATAATGATAATATTTTTATCTTTTTGTATTTTATTTATAACTTTCGTTAAAATTTCCAATAGTTGATTGTATGTTTTTTCAGGAGAAAGTTGAATCTCCTTTAATCCGAGAAAATGAAGGATGAGATCTTCTGCGTCTATATAACCGAGTTTTGTATCTCCAAAATTATTTAATAAAAATCCTTTTATTTTCAATTTTATGACTGAATAATCATCATTATCCTTAATATTAATAAACTCCTTAATAATTTCCATAATGGGCCAATTACTGAACTTTTCACCATATGGTAAACATCTGCCTTTTAATACATATATCTTGTCTCTGTTCTTTTGTTCAATATATCCCATAAATTCAGACAGCAATCTGCTTTTCCCTATACCGGCTTCACCATTGATTAAAGAATAAAAAGGTGTTTTACTTTTTAGAGAGCTTTCAAAATTATCTATAAGGGCTTTTAATTCTTTATCTCTTCCAACCATTGGAATATGTAAAGATTCTATACCACGAAATTTACCGCGGAATTTTTTTCTATAAGAATACTCATAAAGTTTTCTTTTGTTTGGAAAACCCTTGAGCTCGTATTCTCCTCGTTCATCAAATTGAAAGAATGGTTTTACCAGATCATATACATCCTTGGTAATATAAATAGTGTCACTTTCAGCTTTTTCTTGAACTCTTTCTGCCAAATTAACATTTTTCCCAATAACAGTTTGGTCGGTATATTTACCTGAACCTACAGAACCTACATATACCTCGCCATAGTGAACGCCTATTCTGAATTGTATGTTATTTTTGGTAATAAAGTTTAATCCTCTTTTTTCTTTTAAAAATTCTTCTGCAATGAGAATGGCACGCTCGGCATCATTTTCATGGGTATGCGGATATCCGCAAACGATCATTATTCCATCTCCAAGGTATTTATCTATGTGGCAATCATATTTCTTTACAACTTCTGAAAAAAGTTTCCAGTACATATTTAATATATCATTTACTTCTTCGGCATCTTTATTACTTGAAAATTTAGTAAAATTTACCATATCTGCAAAAATTATTGCAACATTTTTTAATTCGGCAAAATCTTCTTTTCCTGCCAAAGGTTCGCCACAATTTCCGCAAAACTTCATGTTTTCAGGGTTCTCAAAGCCACACTTA
>CAYVPX010000196.1:0-3213 GCA_964453935.1 uncultured bacterium
GTGCTCAGTGTGCTCAGTGGTTATTCCATTTCTTTTCTTAGATTTTACCTTGAACTTTTGAACCTTATTTTAGTTTTTTAATTGTATTAATGAGATTGTTAAGATCATCAAGATCATAGAACCTTAGTTTTATTTCACCTTTATATTTTTTATTTGTCTTTATCTCAACCTCTCTTGATAACTTATCTTGCAGATCTTTTTCAATTTTTAAAATATTGGGATCTTTTCTCTTTTTCTGCTTCGGTGATTTTGTTTTGACTTTTAAAAGCTCTTCCAATTGCCTTACGCTTAAAGATTTTTCAATGACCAATTTTGCATATTTTAAGGCCAATTTATTATCTAAATTGGCTAATGTCCTTCCATGCCCTTCGCTTAACTTTCCTTCTTCTATTAAACTCTGAACTATCTCCGGAAGTTTAAGCAATCGAATACTGTTTGTTACATATACACGGGAATATCCTAACAATTTTCCTATTTTATCATGCGTATAACCTGTTTTATTCATAAAACCTAGGAGTGCCTTTGCCCGTTCAATACTATTCAGATCTTCTCTTTGAATATTTTCCAAAAGTGAATATAAAATAATATCATCATCATGCAATTCCTTTACAATGCATGGAATATTCTTTAGTTCAGCTAATTTTGCAGCTCTGTATCTTCTTTCTCCGGCGACAATTATATAATTATTATTCCTATGTACCACAATAATAGGTGAAATAATACCATCCTGTTTAATGGTTTGTGCTAAGGAGTTCAATTTTTCTTCATTGAAATATTTTCGTGGTTGATCGGGGTTCGGTATTATATGTTTTATGTCTATTAATAAAATATTTTCATTCCCAATAGGTGAATTTTCAGAAAACAAAGCATCTAAACCTCGTCCCAAACCTCTTTTATTTTTTTTTGCCATAAGTTCTCTCCATGATCTCTTTTATTAGTTGTTTATATGCAAAGGCACCCTTTGAAGCGGGAGCATATGTAATAACGGATTCGCCATAACTAGGTGCTTCTGCAATCCTGACATTTCTTGGAATAACACTATTAAAAACAAGACCGTTAAAATGCTTTCTTAACTCATTGAGCACTTCTTTTGATATGGACGTTCTAATATCGTACATTGTAACAAGAAAACCCATGATATTAACCTTTTTATTAACTGTATTCTCAACTTTTTTTAATGTATATAATAACTGGGTCAATCCCTGCAAGGCGTAAAATTCAGCTTGTACCGGGATTAAAATATCATCGCAAGCAACAATAGAATTTAGTGTTAACAGATTTAAGGAGGGTGGAGAATCAATTAAAATAAAATCATAATTATCTTTTATTTTATCAAGGGTATTCTTCAAATAATTAAGCCGATTGTTATTGTTTGCAAGTTCAAGTGTTAAACCGCTTAAATTTTCATCGGCAGAAAGGATGTGAAGATATTTGTTCTTTTCGATAATGGCATGGGAGACATCAACAGTATTACTTAATACATCATAAATAGTATTTTGATGTTCTATATTATTTATTCCAAATCCGGTAGATGTATTTCCCTGTGGATCAAAGTCAACGATCAATACGGTTTTTTCCCATAACGAAAGCCCTATGCCTATGTTTACAACTGAGGTAGTTTTACCCACACCGCCTTTTTGATTGGCAATATTAATTATTTTGCCCATTAATTGTAAATTCCTCCCATTTTTCTAAATCCATGTTATGATAATTGCCGTCAGCTCCCATTATCCATGCTTGATAAAATATTTTCAAAGGCTCAGAGTCTGTTTTTTCAATGGTTATGGGTCCCGATGTTACATCTTCACTGAGATCTAAGAATTTTTCAGTTAAGGTAATATATACAGTATTATTATCGGAATCCCTAGTAATATCATAATTATCAAAGTTACTTTTTACCACAGTAGCATTAAGCGCATTGGGTATTTTTATCAATAACTGTGTTCCATTCTTATTAAGTAAAGATTCGGTATTACCGCTATTTTGTAACGATATGATAAAACTATCCTTGGTACCATTGCTTTCCAAAGGTGTGATATGAATATTCGCTGAATATATTAATGTTTGGTCGCCAAAAATATATGGAAAATATGCGGTTTTTATGAGATAAGGCTCCTTTTGTTTGGCAAATCGAAAAATACAAACACCTTTATAAAGCTCCGATGCCTTATTTTTCAAAATATTATAGTACAGTTTCAATCCTTGCGGTGTAATCACATCATATAATAAATGAGATCCTCGAGGAAAATAGTAATATTTAAAAAAGACGGGTTTGATCACTCTATAAATATAGATATAATCGCCATTGAATATTGATTTATCGGATATGGAATAATTTTTTTTGGATGAGACCAATTTAAAAGCATGATTTTCACTCAATTCTTCATAGTTAACAAAACTCCAAGATCGGATCCTTTTATTTCTTTCATTATAGTAGATACGGTAATAATAGCTAGGTAGCCCAATATAAAATGGCTTACCAAGTTTATCACAAGTGTTATATACAGATTCGATCCACTTAACATCGGTAATTGATGTCTTTTGAAACAGCGTTTTTCCTCTTTGAAGATCATAAACCATGGGAATATAAAAATCAAGATATGGCAAAAGAGTTTTAAAATCTTTATTCTTTAACCAACCGACCATTGGTGTAATTGAAATTTTCATCTTTGGAAAGGTCTGTTTAACAGCACTCAGTAATTCTGCATATTTCTTTAGATCAACATCATATCCTTCTAAATCAAGTTGAATACCCTTTACCGTAACGCCGTGTTCGGCAAAAACAGTAATCTGACTCCGGATAATATTTAGGATAAAATTAATAGCATTGGGATTTTTTAGAAAATAAGGATTATAAAATGTATTTTTTCCCCAGCTTTCAAATAAGAATGTTAATTGAATATCAAAATTATTTAATAGCTTGGCAATTTTATCAAAATTTTTATCAAATTCAAATCCGTTAAAATCCGGTTTTCCGTTGAATAAGACAAATGATCCCGAATTTATAAAAATTGTTGAAAAATCAAGCCGCGATAGAATTTCCAGATCATCCGATTTAAAAGCAATACTTTTATGCCAATGCCAAATGGCATTAGAAGCAAAACTTAAAACAGAAAAACTAAGAATGAGTAGAATAAAAATTTTTTTCATAAGTATAATGTACAAAAAAAACAAAAAAAATGCAAATTAAAATAGAAAAGAAATCATAAAACA
>CAYVPX010000197.1:0-3195 GCA_964453935.1 uncultured bacterium
TTATATAATATAAATTTCTTCGTTATAACAATAGGTTTAAGTGGAGTTTGTTAGACATTTATATATGTTCAAATATTTTTGTACAATATAATCCCATGAAAATTTATTTTTTAGATATTCAATAGCATTATCTGAAAGATGCTTTGCCCTTTTTTTATTCTCTAATAACTCAATAATAGCATTTGCAAGTTGATCAATATCCTTTTCATTAACTAATATTCCTGTTCTGTTATTTTTGACTATATCTACTATCCCTCCGACATTAGAAGCTACAACCGGTATTCCTCTAAGCATTGCTTCTATTAAAACCACACCAAGCCCTTCCGTATCTCCATGGCTGTCAATAATAGCTGGTAAAACAAAAATGTCAGCGGAATTATAATAATCACTTAGAATATTATCAGAAACAAAGCCGGTAAATTTCACGTTTTTCTCTATTCCTAATGTATATGATTCTTGTTCAAGATTATTCCTTTCTGGACCATCCCCTACAATAACTAACCTGATAGGTTCTTTATATCTCTCCAATATATTTCTAAAAGCTTTTATTAAATAAATCACCCCCTTTCTTTCGACAAGTCTTCCTACGAATAATATTTCTTTAATTTTTTTCCTTATAATAAAACGATCCGAAGATATATCACTATCTAATACGGAAGATATTGAACTCCCGAATGGTATCACGGTAACCTCCGTATCAGGTGAAATTTCATTTAATATTTTTTTGGTATATGATGATATTACAGTTACCTTATCAGCCTTTCTTAAAACCAATTTCAACAGCATCCTGTAAATTCCATTCCTTCGGGCTAAAAGAATATCAGCTCCATAAAATGTATAAATCATAGGTCGATTCCTAATCGATTTCATAGCAATTCCAAATATTGATAACGGAAATGGCCAATGAACATGTATGATATCAAAATTATTTTTTAATGCAAATTTAACCGAATAGATAATACCAAATATTGTAAAGAATGGCAGTACCAAATAGTATACTTTATTCGCTTTTAATTTTTCAATAACAGATACATCATGAGTCATATTTTCAAAAGTCGAAGGGAAATATCTAAATCTATTAACATTAATATCATCAAAATTGCTACTCTTCAAGCCTTTATATGAAGATGTAAATACAGCTACTTCAATATTTTCCCTTTTTAGCTTCTGAACAAGTTTTACAAACCAGGGAATTATTATATCATCCTTATTTCTGGGAAAAGCAGCAACTATCGATATAACTTTAATTGTTTTCATACTTTATCAACTTAATTATCGATTTATTATTTTTTTTAAAATTTAAATATGTGAACAATAAACCGAATAAGAAAAAATCATTCAAAATAAATGAAAGCCTTGTTAGAATTGCAAAAGATGACGCTATTATATGAGGATATTTCAAACCAAGGAAAAATACAATTGCTCCTTCTCTGACACCCACCCCAGCCGGGGAGAAAATAGCTGCATATCCTAAAATCCAAGAAATGGCATACGATGAAGCAAGATCTATAAGAGACATTTCCAAATTAGAACCCTGTATCATAATCCGGAATGCTGCTCCCGTTAAAATCCACAGAATAATATAAAATATAAGGTACATTAAAATATCTCTGTATCTCATTGTAAAATTCCTATGTAATTCTGTTTTTCTTATTTTAGAAAGAATCTTTAAGATTTGTTTCAGAAAATACGGATGAAGCAAAACAATCAGTATTGGCAATGCAATTGAAAGGTATTTTACCCATTTTGCCGTAAATATTCCACCGACAAGAGCTCCCCATAAGAAGACAATAATGGCAGCAACACCTGCGATTACCATTTCAAGGAGTATTGTAAAAACTATCACTTCTCCATATGCATCTTTTGTTAACATCACTCTACCTGCAAACTGCCATATCTTTCCGGGCATATATTTGCCTACATTCGAATAAATCCATGATTTATATGCTTTCTCTATAGTGATTTTTGTTCCGAATTTACTCAAAATCAAACGCCAAATCAAAGGATACATAGAAACTACAAATGATAAGAGAAAGAACCCCAAAATAAGAAAAATTACATTAAATGATTTCAAAATCTCTACTATTTTACCACTATCCATAAAAAATGGTTTTAGTACATATGCAAGTAATAATAGTATCAATAATACTTCAAGTATCTTGACTATCGGATTATTGAAAAACTTTTTCATGAAATGATTATATATAATCTATTCGCATTGTCAAGTGCCCCCAACAAGTGTGTAAAATCACTTCTGCATAAAATCATACCGAAACAACCTTCTCAGCCTTATTCGGCTTATCCACATTTTCTCTGGCAGATTCGTAGTATTCTGTCATATCGAAGTACATCTTTCCCGGTATTCATTTTTCGTTATATTCCATTAATGAGGCTCCTATTAATCGTATTACAGATTTTTCATTGGGAAATACCCTTATTACTTGTTCTCTATACATTATCTCCTCATTGAGCTGTTCCATACTGTTGTTTGTCCGCAGATTCCTGTGATCCTTCCCCGGAAGGCTCATCACTGTTGTTATATCATAAAATTTCTCTCCTATCTTTTAAATGCTGCATGAGCTTTATACTCATACTTTTTAATGATTTTTCTAGATGCCTTCTTGCATCTCTCATGTCTGCAGCATTGTATAATCTCCGCAGATCTTCCATTACCATCTTTTGCAATTTCTTGGGTATATGAGATAATATATCTCTTATAAAATAAGCCGTACATCTGTCCCGTGTAATGATATGACAAATGGTTTTTTATATTTCTTTGTAAGAAATGAGATGGGAATACCGAAGGGAATCCACCAGTGTAAGTGGACGATATCGTAATTCTTTATATTTTTCTTTGTAGCCCTGATAGCACTCGCTATAGAATTTAAAAGGAGTATTAAATTCGACGGCGAAGAAAGTGCAACCTCATGCATATTTCCCCTGTAGGCAAGGATCTCTCTGTCATCCGGGTGCATACTTAAATCTTTCAACGGTTATGCCATCCATATCCTCCTTATCCCTAAGGTCTTTTGCATGGGGACCAGAACTTTAATCTCCTTCCCAAGAGCGCTCATGCCATCAAACAATGTCAGCAGGAACCTCGATATATAACATTTTTATATCGGACAAAACTATGTGTAATCTCCAGTATCTTCATTTTTACCTTTTCTGAATTCCGTTATTTTGAAATACAGA
>CAYVPX010000198.1:0-3152 GCA_964453935.1 uncultured bacterium
AACACAGTCACCGCCAAGAAAAACAAAAAAAATAAACAAAATACTTGACTTAATAAAAAAAAGTGGTATAATTAAGTTTTAATTGTAAAAAAATTCTTATGCTTTTTTAAGAAGATTATATGATGGCTATGCAAAAGCAGGAGGAAGAATGCCAACAATAAACCAGCTGCTGAAAAGTGGTAGAAAGAAATCAAGGAAAAAATCAAAATCCCCGGCACTGCAAGGTGCGCCTCAAAAAAGAGGATTTTGTTTGAAAGTTACTACAAGAACACCTAAGAAACCTAATTCTGCATTGCGAAAGGTAGCAAGGGTAAGATTAACTAATGGTATAGAAGTTACAGCATATATTCCCGGAGTAGGACATGAACTGCAGGAACACGATGTCGTATTGATCAGAGGCGGAAGAGTAAAAGATATTCCCGGAGTCAGATATCACATTGTTCGAGGAAAATATAGTTCTGATGGTGTACAGGGAAGAATGAAAGGAAGGTCTAAATATGGTGCGAAGAGACCTAAAAGAAAGGAAGGATAATTATGTCAAGGAAACCATTTAAAAAAAGAAAATACGGATTAAAACCTGATGTAAAGTACAATTCTCTGTTTTTGTCAAAGTTCATTAATGTGCTAATGCTTGACGGCAAAAAGAGCATTGCTCAGCATATTGTATATGAAACACTTGATAATTTAGAAAAGAAATTGAAAAAACCCGCATTGGAAATATTTGATAATGTTATGGAAAAAGCCAGACCTATGGTTGAAGTAAAATCAAAACGTCTTGGCGGTGCAAATTACCAGATCCCAATCGAAATTAAGAAAGAAAGAAGTTTAGCACTTACAATGAGATGGCTTATTAACTTCGCGAGAAAGAGAAGCGGTCATTCAATGATAGAAAAACTTACTGCTGAAATGCTTGATATTTTAGATAATAAAGGCGCAACAATTAAGAAAAAAGAGGATACCCATAGAATGGCAGAAGCCAATAAGGCGTTTGCACATTATAATTGGTAATATGAAAGATGTCCAGCGAAATAGCTTTTACTCAAATAAGAAATATTGGGTTTATAGCACATATTGATGCTGGAAAGACAACTACTACAGAACGAGTTCTTTTTTTTACAGGCAAAACATATAAGATAGGCGAAGTAGATTATGGTACTGCTCAAATGGACTGGATGGAGCAGGAGCGTGAACGCGGGATTACCATACAATCTGCTGTTACTACTACCTATTGGCGTGAACACCAGATCAATATAATTGATACCCCGGGGCATGTTGATTTTACCCTTGAGGTTGAAAAAGCCATTAAGGTCCTTGATGGACTGGTGGTTATCTTTGATGGTGTTGCCGGCGTACAGCCGCAGAGTGAAACTGTTTGGCACCAAGCCGATAGATTTCATGTTCCAAGAATTGTTTTTATAAACAAACTGGATAGGCCCGGTGCTGATTATAGATTTGCCATAGATGATATTAAGAAAAAATTTGATGTCGTATCTGTCCCTATAAACATACCTTATTATGATGAAGGGATATTGAAAGGCGTCATAGATCTTTATAAGATAAAACTGCTTTTGTGGGATAATGAAAAGCTGGAATACGAAGAAAAACCGGTACCACAAGAGTTATCGGATGAGGTAGAAACCCAGCGAAACATCATGCTTGAATCAATTGTAGAGCATGATGAAAAATTAATGGCTCTGTATCTCGATAATGAAGAAATTCCCCATGACCGATTCAAAGGTCTTCTGAGGAAATTAGTTCTTTCGCAGGAAGTGATTCCTGTCTTTTGCGGTGCATCGCTAAAAAATATAGGCGTGCATCAACTATTGGATGGTATTGTTGATTATTTACCTTCACCACTTGATAATTCTCCTATATCAGGAGTAATACCGGGTAAGGATGAACAAGTTTTAATTGATGTAGAAAAAGAAGACCATTTTTTAGGTTATGTTTTTAAAATATTGAAGGATCCTTTCCTTGATAAATTATCATATGTTAGGATCTACTCTGGCTCTTTGAAAGAAGGACAACATATCTTTAATGATGTGTCAAGAAAAAAGGAAAGAATTGCAAAGATCTTTTTGATCCATGCTAATCATAGGGTAGAGGTAAAAGAAATCGGTCCCGGAAGTATTGTTGGAATAGCCGGCTTAAAATTTACCCAAACAGGTGATACATTGTCAACCCCGGGTTTTCCCTTAATGCTTGAAAGATTAGAGACCCCTAATCCTGTAATTTCATTAGCTATTGAACCGCGCTCTACCAAGGATTACAAAAAATTATTGGAAGCGTTGGCTAATTTTGAAATAGAAGATTCATCTTTTAAGTTCAATGAAAGTAAGGAAACCGGACAATTGATCATATATGGCATGGGAGAACTACACCTTGAAATAATAATTGATCGCTTGAGAAGAGAATACAAGATCGATATTAATGCAGGTGAACCCAGGGTTTCCTATAGAGAATCCATTTCAGAAGTAAGCAAAAATGTGCAGGGCATTGTTGAAAATGATATGGGTAAAGCCCAAGTTACCATTGATATGGAACCATTAGGTTCCTTTGATAAGAATGAGGTTACTATTAAGATCGGTGAAAAAGCATCATCTTTCCCAAAAAATTTTCTTGCAGATATTAAATCTACGGCTGAAAACGTCTTGAATATCGGTATCCTGAGCGGTTACCAATTATTAGGCGTCAAGGTTCTCATTAAAGATATAGAAGTTGTTCAGGAAAATTATAATATTGTCCTTATAAAAATGGCTCTTTCAAATGCGTTAAGAAGCGCTTTAGGAAAAGGCAGCTCCGTCATTTTGGAACCATATATGAAATTTGAAATATATGTTCCCGAAGAGTATTTCGGTGATGTATTTTCAAGTATTAATGGGAAAGGAGCTAATATCGACGATGTTATTGTAAAAGGAAATATAAAAATCTTAAAGGGAAAGGTTCCTTTAAGTAAGATGTTTAAATACACAACAACATTACGTTCTTTGACACAAGGGCGAGGTAGTATAAATTTAGAGTTTGAAGAATTTATACCCGTATCCCCCGAAGAACAAAAGAGATTGTTGCAATTGTATTAAAAGAAATTAGGAGGAAGATATGGCAAAGGAAAAGTTCGTAAGGACTAAACCGCATGTTAATGTAGGAACGAT